>JADZAN010000018.1 GCA_020852815.1 Gemmatimonadaceae bacterium
AGCTGGAACAGGCACGGCTGGACCGACGGCGGCGCAACGACGAGCAACGGCGCGCAGCCGCATGACTACCGGAGGGGTGTAACTCGCTCAGGTCTTGGCCAAGTGCGAAAAGCGCTGAAGCACTACACCTCCGTGAGCCTCCGTGTCTCCTCCGTGAGCCTCCGTGTCGAGCTTGTGTTGTTGCGGTTCTAACGCCCGAGGCAGTCGATCGCGAGTGTGCCGAGGACATATGGATCCCAGCTTTCGCTGGGAAGGTGGGCGTGGGGGGCTGGGTTCGGCGCGTCGCGGCACTCCATGGTTTACCTCCGTGTCTCCTCCGTGGCCCTCCGTGGTCCTCCGTGGCCCTCCGTGTCTCCTCCGTGGCCCTCCGTGTCTCCTCCGTGACCCTCCGCGCTTCCTCCGTGACCCTCCGCGTCTCCTCCGTGACCCTCCGTGTCGTGCTTCTGATCTTCGCCCTCGAAACACGCCCCGCCTCGCCGTCGCCCTTGCCAGCCTGCCCGGCCTCCCGCAGACTGGCACGAATCGCCGGCTGAGGACGTAGAGCACGAGGCATGAACCAGACATCGATCGACACGGAGTTCCCCGGGCTGGCCGCCGCGCTGGCCGGCGACTACAGCATCGTGCGCGAACTCGGGCGCGGTGGGATGGGAGTCGTATTCCTCGCCCAGGACGTCCGGCTCGAGCGCGCGGTGGCGCTCAAGGTCCTCCCGACGGCGCTCGCCGGCGACCCGGCGGTGCGTGAACGCTTCGTGCGCGAGGCGCGGACGGCGGCACAGCTCTCCCATCCCAACATCGTCCCGGTCTACTCCGCCGACGAGGCTGGCGGGTGGGCCTACTTCGCGATGGCGTTCGTCGACGGCGAGTCGCTCGGCGAGCGGGCAAAGTCGTTAGGCCCGCTGCCGCCGGCGGAGGCGGTGCGACTGCTGCGCGACGCGGCGTGGGCGCTGGCCTACGCGCACGCGCGCGGCGTGGTGCATCGCGACGTGAAGCCCGACAACCTCCTGCTCGAACGCGGGACGGAGCGCCTGGTGGTGACCGACTTCGGCATCGCCCACGCGCCGGACGCCTCGCGCCTGACGATGACTGGGCACGTGATGGGATCGGTGCACTTCATGAGTCCGGAGCAGGGGGCGGGCGACGGGCTCGACGGGCGCAGCGACCTGTACTCGCTGGGGACGGTGGGCTACCTCCTGCTCAGCGGGCGGCTTCCGTTCGAGCATCAGCAGGCGGCGGCGATCCTGGTGCAGCGCGCCACGCGCGAGGCGCCGCCGCTGCGTTCGGTGGCGCCCAACATCCCGCCGTCGCTGGCCGATGTCATCGACCGCTGCCTGGCGCGCGACCCGGCGATGCGCCCCCCCACGGGCGAGGCGCTGGCCGACATGCTGCTGCGCACGGTGCAGGAAGTGGCGAGCGCCGACGAGACGTCGCAGCCGCACGCGAAGCTGAGCGAGCAGGAGGCGAACGTGGTCTGGCGCCGAGCCGCCCAGCTGCAAGCAGAGGCGGCGGCGCGGTTGGAGTCGAAGACGCGCGAGCGGGCGGCACTGGGGACCGCGGGGCAGGCGGGGCAGTCGTCGCACGTTGCGGCTGGCGATGAGCCGACCGGCTTCAATCTCACGGCGGTGCAGGCGGCGGCGGAGGAAGCCGGGATCTCTCGGCAGTTTGTCCAGATCGCCGTGGCCGAGCTGCAGGCCGATCGCGGCGCGGGGCGCGGGCTCGTGGCCCGCGGCGCCGAGGCGTCGCGCATGGTCCGCGCGTTCCTCGGACGGCACCCGCGGGCAATCACCGTGTCGCGCACCTTCAACTACTCGCCCAAGCGCGTGCTCGCGGCGATGGGGGCCGCGCTGCAGCATCCGCCGGCCGGACTCAAGCTGCGGGAAACCATCGGCGGCCACGCGCTGCACGGCGGGGTGCTGGTCTTCGACATCCCGGCCATCGCGGAGTACTCGATGGACGGCTCGGGGATAGCCTACGGCAATTACCTGTGGACGTGGACGCGCTACCAATTGTGGGTCAAGACGCTGCGCGCGCAGCTCGCCGCCGTTCCCGGCGATTCGTCGCGTTGCGAGGTGACGCTCACCATCGAACCGCCGGAGGGGCACTCCTCGTCGGTGTGGGAGAGCATCGGCTTTGGTGCTGGCGGTGGCGTCGTGGGTGGCGTGACGGGCCTGATCCTCGCCAAGAAGGCGATCCTGGTCGCGCTGCTCGGACTGCCCGCCGCGGTCCCGCTCCTCGCAGGAGGATTCGCGCTCGGCGCCATCGGCAACCGCTTGCTGTACCAGTGGGCGCTGCGCGTGGCGCGTGAGGAGCTTGGGAAGGCGCTGGGAGAGATCGACCGGCAGTTCACGCGCGAACTGACGTTCGGCGACCCGTTCGGTGAACCGGCGCTTCCGTCAGCTGCACACAACCGGTTGCCCGGCGGTCGTTAGGCCGGCGCTTCCCTCACCGACGAATGCACGGAACGACTCGCAACTCCACGACGCAACACGACACCCTACCGCCCATGCGCATCCGTTCACTCCCCACGCTCTTCCTCACGGCGCTCGCTCCCGCGATAGCTCCCGCGCAGGACACGCGCGCCCTCACCCGCTATGTCGACTCCGTCGCCAACGCCGCCGTCAGCGAGCATCGCACGCCCGGCGTCTCGATCGCGATCGTCAGAAACGGGCGGACGATTCTCGCCAAGGGATACGGCTATGCGGACCTCGAGAATGACGTCCCCGCCACGCCAGAGACGGTCTACCGCATCGGCTCCGTCACCAAGCAGTTCACCTCCGCCGCCATCATGCGGCTCGTGGAGCAGGGGAAACTCACGCTCGATGACACGCTGCAGAAGTTCGTCCCCAACGTTCCGTCGCAGGGGAACCGCGTCACGGTACGTCACCTGCTCAACCACACGTCGGGAATCAAGAGCTACACCAATCTTGGGCCCAAGTGGCAGCGCGTGATGCGCCTCGACCTGGCTCCCGACTCGCTGGTGGCGCTCTTTGCCGGCGAACCGGGCGACTTCAAGCCGGGCGATGCGTACATGTACAACAACTCGGGCTACTTCCTGCTCGGCATGATCATCGAGAAGGTGAGCGGGAAGACGTATGGGCAGTACCTGCAGGACGAGTTCTTCACCCCGTTAGGGCTAAAGGGGACGAGCTACTGCGACCAGGCGCCCATCATCAAGCGGCGTGCCCAGGGCTACGTGCCCAAGCCTCCCGGTGGCTTCGCCAACGCGGCGCCGCTGAGCATGACGCAGCCGTATGCCGCGGGTTCGCTCTGCTCCACGGTGAACGACCTGGCGGCGTGGACCATCGCGCTCTCCAGCGGCAAGGTGGTGAGCGCCGAGTCGTTCCGGCGCATGACGACCCCCGACACGCTCAACAACGGAAAGCCGATGACCTATGGCTTCGGGCTCGGGACGGGGACGCTTGGCGGGCACCGGCAGATATCACACAACGGGGGAATCAACGGCTTCATCTCCGAGCTGCACTACTATCCCGATGACTCGGTGATCACCGTGGTGCTGACCAACGTGGAAGGGCTGGTGGCGCCGCAACTGGAGCGTGTGGTGGCGCGAACCACGCTGGGGATCAAGGACCTCCCGACGGTTGCCATCGATGCCGCGGCGCTGGGGCGCCTCACGGGAGAGTACACACTGGGGCGCGGCAAGGTGCGCGTCTCGGTGGAGAACGGGCGCCTGACGATGCAGAATGGACCGCAGCCGGCATTCGCGCTCAAGCACGTCGGCAACGGGCGATTTGTCATGGCGGACAACGACGACATCCAGTTCGACTTCGCGGCCGGCACGCCGGCGCCGAGCTTCACCCGCACGCAGGGTGGGAACGCGGCGACGGCGACGCGGGTGCCGTGAGTGAGGTGAGCACTGGGCTCGACGGCACCACCTGGCGACGGGTGGTGCCGTCCGGCGTCAGGGCACGATCTTCCTCGCCTTGTTAGGGTAGGGCGGCGGCTTGGGGACCGCGCGCGGATCCTCGGCGATCTTCTTCTTCAGGTAGGCGATGGCCGCGTCGAGCTGCGCATCCTCGCCGTTGAACGTGGCATGCGGGAGGTTGTCGACGACCATGTCGGGGATCACCCCTTCCTGTTCGATGAGCCACTTCCCCTCGGGGCCGTAGACGCCACTCATCGGGGCGCGCGCCACGCCGCCGTCGCTCAGCGTGTTCGTTCCGCTGAGCCAGATCTCCCCGCCCCAGGTGCGCGTCCCGATCACCACGCCCAACCCCAAACGACGGAAACCCTCGGCGACCGCCTCGCCGTCAGAGGCCGTCTCCTGGTCCACAAGCATCACCATGTGCCCGCGAAAGGCCCCCTGCATGTTCCAGTACGGCTCTCCCACGCGATCCTGCCAGTACATCCATGGCTTGCGCATCAGCATCTCCAGCACCCACGAGTCGATGTTGCCGCCGCGGTTCTGGCGCATGTCGAGGATGAGTCCCTGCTTGTCCACCAGCGGGGTGAACTCGCGGTAGAACTGGTTGATGTCGCCCTCGCCCATGGCGCGCAGGTGCAGGTAGCCGATGCGGTTTTCTCCCTTTTGTTCGGTCGTCAGGCGGCGCGTGTACTCCCAGTCGGTGTAGCGCAGGTTCTGCTCGTTGCCGATGGGCTCGACGACGACCTCCTTGCTCCCGCCGGCGGTCGCCACCGTCAACAGGACCTGCTTCCCCACCTGGTTGCGCAGCAGTTCGCCGATGTCGCGTGCCTCGAGGGTGCGCTGCCCGTTCACCGCGGTGATGACGTCGCCCGCCTTGACGCCCAGGTCGGGGTCGGCGAGCGGTGAACGCTCGGCGGGATACTCGGGATCGTTGCGGTAGATGTAGTCGATGCGATAGCCACCCTTGGCAGGGTCGCGGAAGAGACGCGCGCCGAGGGAGGCGACTTGCACCTGGTCATCGCCGCGGCGCATGGCGCCGCCGCCAACGGAGGTGTGCAGCGCCGACAGCTCGCCAACGGCCCATCCGATCAGGTCACTCAGCTCGGCGCGCGTGGTGATGCGCTGGACGAGCGGGGCGTACTTGTCGAGCGTGCCCTGGTAGTCCACGCCGTGCATGTTGGGGTCGTAGAACCAGTCGCGCTCGAGGCGCCAGGCATCGACGAAGAGCTGGCGGAAGTCGTCGCGCACGTCAATGTCGAACGACCAACCCGCCAGGTCGAGTCGCGCGTCGGCGATGTTGGCCACCTTCGCCGCGCGCGCATCGACGACGTGCAGCGCGTTTCCCTTGCGCACGAGGAGCTTCCGTCCGTTGCCGGACAGCTCCGCCGACCGGATGTCGTCGACCACCACCACGCCTTCCGGCTTGTCGTTGCCGATCTTGAGGGCCACGAGGTCGGTCTTCGCCTCGGCGCCGGAGCCGCGTGAGGTGACGAAGAGTGCTTCGCCGTTGGCGAAGAGTGCGTCGTAGTTGCCTGAGGGGAGGGGAACGCGGCGGATGCGCAGCGGGAGCCCGTCGAGGGCGATAACAACCGGCCGGGGAGCGCTGTCGCTGCGCGCGGTTTGTGGCGCCGCCGCCCCCGGCGTCGCGGCGGGCGAAGGATTGGCGCCGCGGGCGGGCGGCGTTGCGCCTGCCGCCTTGCGCAGCTCGTCATCGGCCACGAAGGGCGAGCGCAGCCCTGGGCGCAGCGCGAGCTGGTAGATCTCGACCTCCTTGTCGAAGTACGGCTCGGGGCGGCGGTTCCCCCACGGCGCGGAGACCAGGGTCCGCAGGTTGCGGTCGGAGAGGAAGTACAGAAACTCCCCCTTGGGGTCCCACGCCGGCGAGAAGGAGTTGGTGCGATCGGTGGTGAGCGCGGTGCTGCGCGCGCTCTCCACGCTGTACAGCTTGAGTTGCTGGAAGGAGTTTGGGGCCGACATCTGGTAGGCGAGCCACCGCCCGTCGGGCGACCAGGCCATCGAGCCGATCCCCTGGCGGTTCTCGGAGACCTTTCGCATCTCTCCGCTGGCGACGTTCATCACCCAGAGGTCGCGGTTGTTGTCGTCCCAGGCGAGCCACTTGCCGTCGGGTGAGGGATAGCCGCGGAAACGCAGGATGCGCCCCTTCTTCGTCAATGCTTCGTCGTTCCCGACGCCATTCACGGGGAGTCGCACCCACTCCAGCTCCCCGCTCTCGTCGCTGAAGGCGAGGAGTGACTTACCGTCAGCCGCAAACACGGCGTCGCGATAGCGCACGCTGTCCTTGCGCGTGGCGCGCACGAAGCGCCCGCCCTTGACCGGGGCCACGAAGACGCGCCCGCGCGACGTGAGCACGACGCGGTCGCCGTCGGGCGAAAGGTGCGCCGCCGAGAGGAACGTCATGGGGTCCTTCACCCAGTTGTCGCGCAGCTGGTCCAGGTCCGAGGCGAGCGCGATGTCGATCATCTTCGACTGGCCGCTCGCCAAGTCCAGGTCCCACAAGTCGGCCTTGAGCTGGTAGACGATATGGCCGCCGCCGAGCGATGGGTCGCGCACGTCCCACCCCTCGTGGTGCGTGAGCTGTCGCCGGTCGCTCCCGTCCTCCTTCATCGACCAGAGGTTCATCTGGCCGTCGCGGTCGGTCACGAAGTAGACGCGAGCATTGAACCACATCGGGGAATGCGATTCCCCCTGATAGTCGTTGCCCGTCAGCTGCACCGCCTCCGCCGAGCCGGTGGTGTACTTCCAGATCTGGCGCGCCGTGCCGCCGGTGTAGCGCTTGGTCACGTTGCCATGGAAGCCGGGGCGGGCGAAGTAGAGCGTGCGCCCGCTGGCGTCGTACGACCCCTCGGAGGCGCCGGCGAGCGGGACGAGCGAGCGCGCACCGCTGGCAACATCGAGTTGGACCATGGCCTGCTTGGGGATGCCCGTGTATTGCATGGTGCGGTAGAGGAGCTTGCCGTCCGGCGTCCATGACGTGGCGATCGCGGCGTCGCCGTCGTAGGTCCAGCGCGTGGGCGCGCCCCCGGTCAGCGGCATCGTGTAAAGCGCCGCCGGTCCCTCGTAGCGCGCGGTGAACGCCAGCGTCTTCCCGTCCGGCGAGATCGTCGGATCGGTCTCCTCGGCGGCGTGGCTCGTCAGGCGGTGGGCCACTCCTCCGCCGAGCGGCACCGACCACAGGTCACCCTCTGCCGCGAAGACGACCGTGTTGCCGCTGACGGCTGGGAATCGGTAGAAGCCGCGGGCGCCCCCCGCCGCTGCCTGGGCGAACGCGGTGATGGGGACGAGGAGGGCGCCGACGAGCCAGGCGGCGATGAGGGAAGTTCGCATGCGAGTGCCTCTGGACGGTGGTTCGATGCCCGGAACATGGCGCGCGGAGCCCCGGCGCGGAACGGTCACGCGCACTCGTCGAGTGTTGGCTGCAGGCGCGCGAAGCGGCAATCGTCGCGCGTTACCTCGGTCCGCACGCAACGCCGAGCGGCGGGGACCAGGCGTTCACCGATCGTGCGTGTCGCTACCTGCCGGTGGGAGATTGGCTGGCGGCGCCGTGTCGGCGGCCGCGCGATAAGCGTTAGGCGCTGGCGGCAGCTCGTGCGCGTCACGCTCGGCCATCAGGCGCTCTCGATCGCCGGCGCGCCGGGCCAGTGTGAGTGCTCCCGAGGCGGCAAGTGCGCCACCCAACCCCGTGATGCCAAGCACGTAGAGCGGGAGCCCGTTGGCGACGCCGATGGTCCCCAGCAGCAGGCCGGCCAGCGCCCCCCACGTCGCGAAGCGCGGGACCGACAGTTCGTCAAAGCGCCGGCGCCCGCCGGCGATCATCAGGACGAGGGCGAAGATGACGCCCCCCATGAAGCCGGGGATGGCCAGCGTCTGCGGCCACATGTCGACGCGCGAGATGAAGGGGAGGGCGCCCGGCAGCACGTTGTCGATGAGTTCCAGCACGCCACCGATCGCCGCGCCCGCCACGCCCCAGAGCACGCCCATGCCCAGCACGCCGCGTGCGCGCCGCAACCACGATTGCACCGGTCCTCCTGTCACGTGGGTTCGCCGAGTGAGGTGCCTAACGACTCGCCGGCGCCTGGCTCACGCTCTGCGGGTCGTACGCCTCCAACGGGAGCTTCTCCCCACGCAGGAAGGCGCCCACGACCTCGGAGAACATGAGCGACTGCTCCAGCCAGATGTTGTGGCCGGCGGCGGGAATCGCCACGTAGTGCGCCCCCTTGATCACCTGCAGGTACTCGGCGGAGACGTCCCAGTTGAAGTAGTCGCACGTTCCGCGGATGATGAGCGTCTCCATGTGGAGCTTGCGCAGTGCGGGGCGCGGATCGGGGAGCTCGAGGGCGTTGGCCAGGGTGTAGCTGTTGGCAAAGAAGCCCAAACCGGCGGGAGCGGGGAGCCCGGACTCGGCGGGGTCACTCTTGCAGGTGAGGTTGGGTTGCCCCAGGCGCATCGCCTCCTCGGTGCGTTGCGTCCACCACTGGTCGCCCTCCCACTCGGCGATCCATCGGTGCGCGACCGGGGCGCTGAAGTCGGACATCATGCGCCCCAGCACCAGGCGTAGCGGTGGGCGCTCGAGCGCCGCCATGGTGGAAGCCTGCACGTCGCTCATCCTGGCGCGCGCGGCGGGGTTGATCGTCTCCGGCCATGCGGGGGCCCAGATCGCGGCGGGCGATTCCAGGATGAGTCGCTCGACGTGGTCGGGGTGCTGGAGCAAGTACTGGACGGCGAGCGTGGCTCCCCACCCGGTGCCGGCGAGGACGAGGCGCGGGGCGCCGATCTGAGCGCGAATGGCCTCGAGGTCGGCGACGTGTCGCGCCACGGTGTACGGGGCGTCGTGCGCGAGGTCGAGACGACTCGAGAAGCCGCTCCCTAACTGATCGTAGTAGTACACGGCACGCCCCTCTGAGGCCAGGAAATCGTAGGGGCGCTTGCCGAGCGCGAGCAGGAAGGGGAGCTGGGGGGTGCCGGGGCCGTCGTGCAGGACGACGACGGGGGGACGTGGCGCGGTGGCGCCCTGCGAGTCGGCGCGCGGCTCGACGAGCTGGTAGGCGATGCGGGTGCCGTTGCCTAACGACCAATACCGCGTGTCGGGGGGAGCGGTGACCTCGGCGAGGGTGCGCGCCGGCGGGCGCCCGACGAGGAGCTGGGCGACGACGACGTACGCGACCCCGCCGGCCACCAGCCAGCGCCCGGCTTCGGCGCCGCTGCCGCCGGCCAGGCGGAGGAGGAACCAGCCGGACGCGAGGAACGCCGCGAGCGCCGCGAGGGCGAGCGGCCAGAAGCCGATGCCTAACGCCGAGGCGAGAACAAAGACGGCGATGGCGCAGAGCAGCGCACCAAGCAGCGCAACGAGGCGGCGAATGAGCGTGGGCATCGGCGCGGGGGAGTCGCGGGCGTGAGGTGCGCCGTTGCGGCGCGGCATGCACGGTCGCCGATAACATGCGCCGCGTTGCGCGGCATACGCCATGCGGGATTTCCCCGACACGAGTCGCCGTGTTGAAGGCCCTTCCCACACCCCTGGTCCCGTAGTCGATTCCCGGGCGACGCCGTGCGGCGCAGTCGATGAGGCGCCAAGTACTCACGAGGGAGTTCGAGATGCTGAACTGGCGGCGATTGCCGACGATCGCCTGCATCACCGTGTGCGCCACCGGCGTGGGTTGCGCTCGAGAGGCGAAGGAGGGTGGCCGATCGGTCCAGGCGGATTCGTCGCTGGCGGACTCGCCGGGCGC
The DNA here is from genome assembly GCA_020852815.1 of Gemmatimonadaceae bacterium. Classification (NCBI taxonomy): domain Bacteria; kingdom Pseudomonadati; phylum Gemmatimonadota; class Gemmatimonadia; order Gemmatimonadales; family Gemmatimonadaceae; species Gemmatimonadaceae bacterium. The sequence goes on from JADZAN010000018.1 coordinate 9,625, forward strand.
GACGATTCGCGCCATCACCGTGTCGCCGGCGGGCGCAACCATCGCCGCCGGCGACTCCGTGCAGCTGACGGCGTCGGCGCTCGATGGCGCGGGAGCGGACGTCGACGTGCCCCTGCTGTGGGCGAGCCGCAACGCCGCCGTGGCCAGGGTGACGGCCAGCGGGTTGGTCACCGGCGTTGCTGGGGGAGTGGCGACCGTTTCCGCCTCCGCCGGCACCACGCACGGCGATGCCGCCGTCACGGTGACCGGGGGAGCGCCGCCGGACGGGACGGTCCTCATCGCCGCGGGCGACATCGCCCAGTGCGACAACCCAAACGATGAAGCGACGGCGGCGGTGGTGAAGCGACTGGCCGGGACAGTCATCGTCCTGGGCGACAACGCCTATGAGAGCGGGAGCGCGCGCGACTACGCCAACTGCTACGCCCAGTCGTGGGGGGCCTTCAAGGGGCGCACGATGCCGGCGGTCGGCAATCACGAGTACCAGACGGCCGCGGCGCGCGGCTACTTCGACTACTTCGGCGCCGCCGCCGGTGAGCGCGGCAAGGGCTACTATTCGTATGACGTCGCCGACTGGCACATCGTCGTCCTCAACAGCAATTGCTCGTTTGTCTCCTGCGCCGCGGGATCGCCGCAGGAGCGTTGGCTGCGCGCCGACCTCGCGGCGAGCACCAGGCGCTGCACCCTCGCCTACTGGCACCATCCGCGCTTCAACTCCGGGAATCGGCACGGCAACGACGGCGACGTGGGGGCCTTCTGGGAGGCGCTCTATCAACACGGCGCAGAGGTGGTGCTGAACGGGCACGAGCACCTGTACGAACGCTTCGCCCCGCAGGCGCCCTCCGGCGCGGCCGACTCGGCCCGCGGGGTCCGCGAGTTCGTGGTGGGGACGGGGGGGCGCGCGCTCTACTCGATCGGCGCGCCGCAACCGAATTCGGAGGTGCGCAACAACGACACCTTCGGCGTCCTGCAACTGACGTTAGGCGTGGGGACGTACCGCTGGGCGTTCATCGGCGCGGCCGGAGGGACGTTTGCCGACAGCGGGAGCGCGAACTGTCACTAGCCGCCGCCGCGCGCACGACCGACGCATCCCCGCGCCAACCGGCGGCGCGGCGCCTGCGACCGTGCCCCGGGCGCCGTGTGGACCGATGACGAGGCGTGGGATGGAACACGGTATCACCCCTCCCCCATTCCCGGGGTAGCGCCGCGCCTTTCCGAGGCGGAATATGGTGGGGTCCGCTGGCCTGCCGCTCCATCCCTCCCGACTCATGACCTCCCGTCGCTCCGTCATCAAGCTCGGCGCCGCCGCCGTTTTCGCGCCGATGATCAACCGCGGGCGCTTCACGCTTCCGCACATCCCGCAGCAGCAATACTCCACGCGCGCCATCGACCTCATGAAGCGCGCCGTGGTGATCGACATGCTCGCGCCGCTGCACATCGGCTCCAACGGGAACAAGTGGCTGCAGAAGCCGTCGTCGATCACCGCCGACGATTTTGCCCCGTTCCTCGCGTCGGGGATCAACGTCTTTCACACTGCGGTCGGCTTCGGCGGGCCTAACGCGTACATCGGCGGGCAGCAGTTCTTCCACCGGCAGAACTCGATGATCGCCGAGCGTCCGGACCTGTTCCTCCGCATCGACTCGGCCGACGACTTCGCGAAGATCAAGGGGTCTGGGCGCATCGGAATCCTGCTCGGCGCGCAGAACTCGGATCACTTCGTGCGCCCGGACTCCCGCGGCGACATGCTCGGCACCGTGGACGAGTTCTTCACGTACGGGCAGCGCGTCTCGCAGCTCACGTACAACTCGCAGAACTGGTTCGCGAGCGGCTCCACCGAGCGCGTGGACGGCGGGATCTCCGACCTGGGGGCGGCGCTCATCGAGCGAATGAACAAGGTCGGGATGGCGGTCGACACGTCGCACTGCGGCGACCGCACCACGCTCGATGCGCTGGCGCTGTCGAAGAAGCCGGCGCTCGTCACGCACTCCAATGCGCGCGCGCTGGCCAACAATCACCCGCGCTGCAAGCCGGACGAGGTGATCCGCGCCGTGGGCAAGGCGGGGAGCGTGATGGGGATCACCGGCGTGCGCATGTTCGTGAAGGGGAACGAGCCCACCACCGTCGAGGACTTCTTCAACCACATCGACTACGTGGCGAAGATGATCGGGATCGAGCACGTCGGGATCGGGAGCGACAGCGACCTGCAGGGCTACGACGACATGCCGCCTGACGAGTACAAGCGCCTCAAGGACAGCTACAAGGGGAGTTACGGCTTTCGCGACAAGATCGACATCGAGGGGATCGACCATCCCAAGCGCATGTTCGACGTCACGGAAGGGCTCATCCGTCGCAAGTACACCGACGACCAGATCATCGGCGTGCTGGGGGGGAACTTCCAGCGCGTGCTGGCCGACATCTGGGCCGGGATGCCCGGGCGATAGGACGATGCAGCTCGCCAACGCCGCCAGCGGACGCTCGTTAGGTTCACGCGCCCGCCGCGTCCTTGTGGCGCTGGCGATGCTCCTGCCGTCAGCCGCCGCCGCGCAGTACGAAACCAAGCCCTACGCCAAGGCGCCGCCACTCCCCGACCTGTCGGGGAAGGTGGCGCTCATCACCGGCTCGACCGATGGCCTGGGGCGCGACGTGGCGCGGCGGATGGCGGCGGCCGGGGCGCGCGTCCTGATTACCGGGCGCAGCGCGCCGCGCGGCGATTCGCTGGTCGAGGAGATTTCGCGCAGCGGGAAGGGGAGCGCGAGGTTCTATCGCGCCGACCTGGCCTCGCTCGACGAGGTCCGCCGCCTGGCCGACGAGGTCACGCGCGACAACCCGCGGCTCGACTACCTGATCAACAACGCCGGCGTCGGCTTCGTCTTCGACAGCACGCGGAAGTTCAGCGCCGAAGGGTACGAGATGCACTTCGCGGTGAACTACCTCGCGCATTACCTCCTCACCAAGCGCCTCGTTCCGCTCCTCGTGGCCAGCGCGCCGTCGCGCATCATCAACGTGGCCTCCGGCTCGCAGGTCGCCATCGACTTCGACGATGTGATGATGGCCAAGGGGTACAACGGCGGTCGCGGCTACGCGCAGAGCAAGCTGGCGCAGGTGATGATGACGATCGACATGGCCCCTGCCCTGGAACGGCAGGGGGTGCTGACCTACTCGTTGCACCCGGCGACGACGATGGCCACGACGATGGCGCGCGCCCTCCATGTCACGCCGCGTTCCACCATCGCCGAAGGGGTGGAGTCGGTCGTCAACGCCATCAGCACCACGGAACCCACGGGGACCTACTTCAACCAGCTCGCCCCCATCCGCGCGCATCCGCAGGCCTACGACGCGGCGGCGCGCGCACGGCTGCGCGCGATCAGTGAGCAGCTGACGGGCGGTCGCTAGCGCCGCCGCAGAGGCGCACCACGTCGGCGGGGCGCAGACGGCCGATCACCGCGGTGCGCCCCCGCCAGGCCCCGATGTTCCACGACGGGTCGCCCTGCTCGACCATCCAGCGCGTGCGCATGGTGGTCGCGGCGATGCACGCCTCCTCCGACGGCTCCGCCACCTGCAACGCCTTCACCAGCGTGGGCATGGCGTCGCCGCTGAGGTGCGAGAGGTAGGGAAGGTCGACGGTGCGCGCGTCGGTGTCCCGCGCGAGGTTCACGCGCGCGATCAGCACCTCGGGGTTGAGCACGTTGAGGGTGCCCAGCGTGACGAACCCCGAAAGCGCGGTGAGCGCGGCGAAGGTGCGCGGACGGCCGCGCAGCACGGTGAGCGCCAACGCCCCGCACACCATCGCCAGCCACACCATGATCGCCGTCGCGTACAACCGGTCCTCGGAGAGGCCGAAGTAGCCGACGTAGAGCGACATGCGCAGCAGCGCCGAGGCCATGATCGCCGCCACGAGCGCAAGGAGCGCCGTCGAGAGCGAGCGGTGGCGCTGTACGACCGCGCGGTCCTCGGTGAGGGCGCGCGTCCCCAGGATGAGCGGGAGGACGAGCGCCGAGACGGCGACGAGTTCGAAGAAGCCGCGACGCGCATATTCGGCGACCGTAAGTCCCGTGGTGGCGAGGACCACATCGGCGCCGGCAAAGAGCCACCGCAGCTGCAACGTGACGAAGATGGCGAACAGTGCGATCACCACGCCTAACGACGCGGTGACCTCGGTCATGCCCAGCTGCATCGGGAGGCGCGCCGGCAGCGCGGGGCGGCGCGAGACGCCGAGCAGCGCACCGCGCAACCATCCAGCCGACCACCAGGCAAAGGCACCCGAGACCACGACGTGCGGCATGATCCGCGCGAGGTCGACCTGCGGAAGGCGAAAGAGCGAGGCGAAGACCGGGTCGGCACGAGACAGGAGGAGCGCGAAGACGAAGGCGATCGGTGCCGTGACCAGCACCGCCCGAAGCGCCGGCCAGGAGGCGCCGCCGCGAACCGCGGGGAGCGCTCCCAACTGCGCGTCGCGCGTCACGAGCAGCGGCGCGCCGACCACGAGATCGCGGACCGTATAGACGCCGCCGACCATGACGTCGCGCAGGCGTGCGACGAGGATCGTCGCGGCCGGCGCACCGGCCGCGGCCATGGCGAACATGGCGATGGCGACCAACGTGCCGAGGACGTTGGCGACGCGCAGCGCCTCCGCATCGCGCCAGGAGAAGGCGGCCGCGCAGAGGACGGCGACCGTGAGCCAGGTGACCTGTTCGCTGGTGATGCGGAGCCCGCGATGGCGAGCGACGTTGAGCGCGGCGAGGGCGAGTGCCGCGACCCAGAGCGTCCATCCGAGCCCGCCGGGCGCGGTGCGCATGGCGACGTCGGCGAGGAAACCGAGCGAGAGCGCCTCGACCAGGATGCGCCGTGCGAGTCGGGGGCGTTCTTCGGCGAGGTCTCGGGTGGTGTCGTGATCGGCGGTGACGGTGGTGGCCATTCGGGGACCGTGGGGTGGTGGCTGGAAAGCACTTTATTCTGTAAAGTGCGAAGGCGCAAGGGGGAGTAGTTGCCGCTTGGCTGGGAGGGGCGAGGCGTGAGTGCCGTTCCCGCTTGGACGGGGTGGCGAGCGCATACATTGGCACGACCGCCGCTCGAGCGGCCAGGGCGTTCTCCCGAGATGCCGTGACGATGTCCGCGACGACAGTCCTCGACTGGCTCCTCGATTCCGATCCGTCGATCCGTTGGCAGGTGCAACGCGACCTGCTGGACGCGCCGGCGTCGCTCCTTGCCGCCACGCGGGCCAGGGTTGCAACTGACGGATGGGGCGTGCAGCTCCTCGCGGCGCAGCGCGACGATGGGACGTGGGGCGGGGTCGCCTGGAACCGCGGCTTCGACTCGACCATGCACGTCCTCATACTGCTGCGCGAGCTGGGGCTCGACCCGGCGAGCGAGTCGGCGCAGCGTGCGCTTGCGCGCGTGCGCACGCAGGTGACGTGGCGCGGGTGCGGCCCCGGGGAGACGGAACACCATCGCTTCTTCGAGGGCGAGGTGGAGCCGTGCATCAACGCGCAGGTCGCGATGGTGGGGGCGTATTTCGGCGAGGACGTGGCACCGCTCATCGATCGCCTGCTGGGTGAGCAGCTCGCCGACGGGGGATGGAACTGCGACGCCGAGCGCGGGTCGACGCGGTCGTCGTTCCACACGACGAGCTGTGTCCTCGAGGCGCTGCTCGAGTTCGAGCGGTCAGCGGGGGCTCGGGCGGATGTCGGCGAGTCGCGGCAGCGGGCGACGGAATACCTGCTGGAGCGGCGCCTGATGCGCCGTCGGTCGACGGGGGAGCTCGTCGTCGACCGCAAGCGCAACGGCGCCGACTGGCAGCGCTTTGCCTTTCCGACCTGGTGGCACTACGACATCCTGCGCGGGCTCGACGTCCTGCGCATGGCTGGTGTTGCGTCTGACGGGCGGCTGGAGGAAGCGGTGGCGCGCGTGGCGGGGCAACGCGGCGCCGATGGACGCTGGGTGACCGGCGTGCAGCATGCGGGGAACATGCTGGTGGCGCTCGACGACGGTGTCGGGGCGCCCAGCCGATGGATCACCCTGCGCGCCATGCGCGTGCTGCGCGCCTTCGCCACCGTTCGGCCGTGATGCGGCCTTCCCCGACGGATTCCACGGCATTTCTTCACCAGTGGGCGGGGATCCCCTGACATGTCGCGCACCGCGCGACGTCAAGTCTCGCCAGGCGCAAAGTTCGCGCTGACTTCACCTACGTAGGGACAGGCGAGTCCTTGACGCCAACGGACATCGTTTGGGCCGAACCTTGGGTACGCAACTTCCCCACGGCACGCGGATCCGCCGCGCGTGCTCCCCCTGCCCAACAGCGGGTTCGCCCCATGAAACAACTCCAATTCGCGATTCTGTTCTCCGCCGCCCTGCTCGCCGCGTGCGAAGGGCCGGCCGGTCCTGCCGGCGCCGATGGCACGAACGGAACCAACGGCACCAACGGCAAGGACGCCAACTCGGTCTGCATGACGTGCCACAGCAATGCGACCATGCTGGCCCGCACGACCGAGTACGAACTGTCCAAGCACTTCACCGGCAACACCAGCGCGCGCAATACGAAGTACTGTGCGCGTTGTCATACCAGTGAGGGCTTCCTCGAGGTGACCGGCGCCAACAAGTACGTCGTGTCGAACGACATGCCGAATGCCACGCGCATCAACTGCACCACGTGCCACAAGCACTCGGGCTTCGAGTTCGCCGTCGACACCAACCTCCGTATCCTGCGCGCCACCGATCCCGTCATGCTCAACTACGACAAGAACGCCGTCGCGACGGATTTCGGGAAGATGAACAACCTGTGCGTGAACTGTCACCAGATTCGCGGCGTGACGTCGATCAACTACACCGACTCGCTCGGCGCGGTGAAGACGTATGACCAGATGCCGTACTTCCCGTTCTCGAAGACGAAGGACGACAACGCCGCGGTGACGTATCCGGTGGGTCGGAGCTTCTCGGTCCATGATGGGAACCAGTCCAACCTGTTCAAGGGAATCAACGGCTACGAGTACAACGGGCAGACGTATACCCGCGTGTGGCAGCACTCCGCCGCCAACTGCACCACGTGCCACATGAACAAGTGGGATCCGGTGGCCAAGGTCGGTGGTCATTCGCTCAAGCCGAACGAAGTCGAGTGCGAGAAGTGCCACACCGACGAACACATTGCGCCGACGCGGGCCAAGATCGACGCGAAGCGCATCGAGCTGGCCGAGCTGTTGAGTGCCCGCAAGGTCTTCCGCAAAACCGTGAACGCGAGCGGCGTGGCGTCGTACTCCGCCATGCAGACGCACGACTTCTACGGAACGCTCTTCCCGACGACGCAGAGCAGCACGCGCTATGCGACGGCGCTCGCCGGTGCCAACACCGTGTCGCCGACCACCGGGCTGGTGGTGTACGGGAACACCGTGACCATGGCGACGGACGCGAACTGGCAGTATCGCATCGGGCGGCCGTGGAAGATGGGCGAGCTGGGGGCGGCGTATAACTACGGCTACATCAACAGCGAGCTCTCGATGGGGGTGCACAACCCGGTGTACGCGATGCAGCTGCTGCAGAAGTCGATCGATTGGCTGAAGGCCAACCCGTAGGTCTGGGGGGGCGCCTGGGGTCAGGTCGGCAAATTGGGGTCAGAGTCAGCGAGAATTTGGTTCGCTGACTCTGACCCCAATTTGTGTTTCGTGGCAAAATGACACACCGGACGGCGCCCGCCCGCCCTACTCCTCACCCGTGAGGAAGGGGAGCAGCGCGTCGCATAGCGCCTGGCAGAATTGGGGTCAGAGTCACCGAGAATTTGGTTCGCTGACTCTGACCCCAATTTGTGTTTCGTGGCAAAATGACACATCGGACGGCGCCCGCCCGCCCTACTCCTCACCCGTGAGAAAGGGGAGCAGCGCGTCGCATAGCGCCTGGGGCGCTTCCTCGGGGAGGTAGTGACCGCAATCGAGCGCTGCGCCGTGCACCTTGGCGGCGACGCGGCGCCACTCCGCCAGCACGTCGTAGCCGCGCCCCACCCACCCATGCGCCCCCCACAGGGCGAGGAGCGGCGCCGTGAGCCGCGCCGCGGTGTCGCGATCGGCGCGGTCGTGTTCGAGGTCAATCGTCGCCGCGGCGCGGTAGTCCTCGCAGAAGCCATGTATTGTCGCCGGGTCGCTGGCGCAGCGCTCATATTCGGCCAGCGCCTCCGGCGCAAAGGGCGCGAGAGCGGCATGGCGCCCGGCGAGGATGCTGCGCGCGTAGAAGGCGCCGTCGTTCCCGATGAGTCGTTCCGGGAGCGGCGCAGGCTGGATGAGGAAGAACCAGTGCCAGTATGTGCGCGCGAAGCGCTCGTCGGTCTGCTCGTACATCGCGAGGGTGGGGGCGATGTCGAGCACGGCGAGGCGGTCGACGCACTGCGGATGATCGGCGGTCAACCGGTGCGCGACGCGTCCGCCGCGGTCGTGCCCCACGACGCTCCATCGTTCGTAGCCCAGCTGCCGCATGAGCGCCACCTGGTCGTGCGCCATGGTGCGCTTTGAATAGTTGGTGTGATCGGGGCGACCAGCGGGCTTGTCCGACGCGCCATATCCGCGCAGGTCCGGCGCGACGAGGGTGAAACGCTCAGCCAGGCGATCCCACACCCGGTGCCAGATGGCGCTGGTCTGCGGATGGCCGTGGAGGAGGAGGAGCGGGGGGCGGCCGGCCCGCGAGGTGCGCACCGCGATGCCGATGGGGGCGTCGATGCTGTCGACGATGACGCGATGAGGCGGCGCAAGCACGCCGGCGTGCAGGGCTCCGCTTCGGGACGATGTCACGGAGATCGTACCTTCCTGGCGAGGTGGGCGAGGAGTTGGCGACGCAGGTTACCTCAGCATCGCCGTGACGTCTCAGGGCGTCAATGGCTACTGTCGGCACTGGACGTGTGCGAGACGCTGATGAGATTCCGACGCATCGGCGCAACGGACGGCGTTCGGGAAGGGACGCGCCGAGGGCTCGAAGACGAACCACGACGCGGAGCTGCATATGCGGGACCGACAACATCACGTGTGCGCCACCGGCGACAATGGCGCGGAGGTCCAGCGCCGGATTGCCGGAGCGCCACCGAAACGGCGCCTTCTTCGACGGCCCTCGCGCGCCGCCTGCATTCGCGTAGGCGTCGCCCTTGTCCTTGCATCGCGGCCCACCTCTGTGCAGGCACAGCGCGTCGACACGCTCCGCTTTCGCGTGGAGTGGGAGGTGGTCGAGGGGAGGCATCCGCTTGCCGATTCCCTCGGCGAGCTGTCGGGAATCGCGCTGGACGCGCGTGGTAACGTCTACGTCTCCGACTTCAGCGCGACAACGGTCTGGATCCTCGACGCCGGGGGGCGCTCGGTGGGGCGCGTGGGGCGAAAGGGGCGAGGCCCGGGCGAGTTCGAGGCCCCCACGGGCATTGCAGTTGCGCCTGACGGTAACCTCGTGGTGCGCGACATCAATCGCGTCACGACCTTCGCGCCTGACCCGGCCACAGGGCGCCTCGCGAAGTACGAGGGCGCGTTTGCCGGTCCGTCGATGGCCGATTGGCGCTCAACGTTCGCCACGCGCTTCGACGCGCAGCGCCGCCTGTACTATCCGGCATTCAATGTCGCCAACCGGACCAAGCGAAGCGGTGTGTTCTACATCTTTGCACCCGACGGCCGCCTTACCGACTCGCTCGTCGTTCCACCCTTCCCAGGCGCCCCCGCCCCGACGGCACGCGTGCAGACGAGCGCGACGGGCGGTCGCATGCTTCGCGGGCTGAGTCATGCGCCGTTCGCCCCGCTCCCCAGCTGGGACGTCACCCCACGCGGGACACTCGTGTCGGGAATGGGGAACCGCTACGAGGTGCAGGAAACCGATGCGCGCGGGGCGCTCGTGCGCCGGTATACGCGCGCCCTCCCGCCGGAACCGATACCGCCTCCCCTCCGGCGCGACAGCCTCGCGGCGCTGCGACAACGCCTGGACTCTGTCCCCGTCCCGCTGGAGCGCGTGCAAGGGATGCCGCCAGACGTTCGCGAGGGACGCATACCCGAACGCTTTCCCGCATTCATGGCCGTGCACGCTGCCGCTGACGGGATGCTCTGGATCCGACGCTGGTCGCTCAATCCGCGGGAGAGCGTCTTCGACGTCTTCGCGAGCGACGGCACGCTTCGACACGTCGTGATCCTCCCGCGACCGATCGTCGTCCAACCGACACCAGTCCTTTCCCTGACGCGCGTCGCCGCCATTGGCATCGATGCCGACACCGGTGCCAATACCGTGATCGTGCTGCGCGCGATGCGATAGCGCGCGAAGCGTTAGCGCGCGCCGCGATCGATCACAAGGACAAAGGGCGACCCACCCGCGGGCCGCCCTTTCCGTTCACGTCATGCGACTGGCGAACCGCTACCGCTTCACCGCGAACCGATCCAGGTCCATCACCTTCGCCCACGCACGCACAAAGTCGCCGACGAACTTCTCCTTCGCATCATTGCCGGCGTACACCTCGGCCAGCGCCCGCAGCTGCGAGTTGGAGCCGAAGATCAGGTCCACGCGCGTCGCCGTCCACTTCACCTCGCCGGTGGTGCGGTCGCGACCCTCGTAAAGGCCGAGCCCCTCGCTGAGCGGCTTCCACGCCGTCCTCATGTCGAGGACGTTGACGAAGAAGTCGTTGGTGAGCGTTCCCGGCGTGGTGGTGAAGACGCCGTGCGCCGCGCCGGCGTGGTTGGCACCCAGCACGCGCAACCCGCCGACGAGGACGGTCATCTCCGGCGCGGTGAGGGTGAGGAGCTGCGCCTTGTCGACGAGCAGTTCCTCTGCTGTGACGCTGTAGGCCTGCCGCTGGTAGTTGCGGAAACCGTCGGCGATGGGCTCCAGCAGGTCGAACGACTCCACGTCGGTCTGGTCCTGCGTGGCGTCCATGCGCCCCGGGGTGAAGGGGACCTGGACGTCGACGCCCGCCTTCTTCGCCGCCGCCTCGACGGCCGCGCAGCCGCCGAGGACGATGAGGTCGGCGAGCGAGACCTTCTTCCCCCCGCCCACGCTCGCGTTGAACTCCCGCTGGATGGTCTCGAAGATCCTCAGGGCATGCTCGAGCTGGTCGGGCTGGTTGACCTCCCAGCCAACCTGCGGCGTTAGGCGGATGCGCGCCCCGTTGGCACCGCCGCGCTTGTCCGAACCGCGGAAGGTCGACGCCGATGCCCATGCGGTGGAGACGAGCTCCGCGACGGAAAGCCCCGAGGCGAGGAGCTTGCCCTTGAGCGTGGCGACGTCGCGTGCATCGATCAACGGATGATCGACGTCGGGGATGGGATCCTGCCAGATGAGCACCTCCGACGGGACGAGCTTGCCGAGGTAGCGCGAACGCGGTCCCATGTCGCGATGCGTGAGCTTGAACCACGCCCGCGCAAACGCATCAGCGAACTGCTCCCGGTGCGCATGGAAGCGGCGCGAGATCTTCTCGTACTCCGGGTCCATGCGCATCGCGATATCGGCGATGCACATGGCGGGAAGGACCTTCTTCCCCGCGACGTGCGCATCGGGAACGGTGCGCGCATTCTCCTTGTCGGTCGGTTCCCAGATCCACGCGCCGGCCGGCGACTTGACGCACTCCCACTCCCAGCCGAACAGCGTGTCGAAGTAGCCGTTGTCCCACGTGGTCGGCGTCGGCGTCCACGCCCCCTCGAGCCCGGAGGTGGTGGTGTACTCACCCTTGCCCGTGCCGAGTGCGTTGATCCAGCCGAGTCCCATCGCCTCGATGGGGGCGCCTTCGGGCTCGGGGCCCACGAGCGATGGATCGCCCGCGCCGTGCATCTTGCCGAATGTGTGGCCGCCGGCGGTGAGTGCGACGGTCTCCTCGTCGTTCATCGCCATGCGCTTGAACGTCTCGCGGATGTCGCGCGCCGAGGCGAGGGGATCGGGCTTCCCGTTAGGCCCTTCCGGATTCACGTAGATGAGCCCCATCTGCACGGCGGCGAGCGGGTTCTCCAACTGGCGCTCGCCGGAGTAGCGCTTGTCGCCTAACCATTCGGCTTCCGCGCCCCAGTAGATGTCCTGCTCCGGCTCCCACACGTCGGCTCTCCCACCGGCGAAGCCGAAGGGCTTGAGCCCCATCGACTCGAGGGCGGCGTTGCCGGCGAGGATGAAGAGGTCGGCCCAGGAGAGTGACTTGCCGTACTTCTGCTTGATGGGCCAGAGGAGGCGGCGCGCCTTGTCCAGGTTCCCGTTATCGGGCCAGGAGTTGAGCGGGGCAAAACGTTGCGTGCCGGTGCTGGCGCCGCCGCGCCCGTCGGCCGTGCGATACGTCCCGGCGGAGTGCCACGCCATGCGGATGAAGAGCGGACCGTAGTGGCCGAAGTCGGCGGGCCACCAGTCCTGCGAATCGGTCATCAGCGCGTGGAGATCCTTCACCACGGCGTCGAGATCGAGCTTCTGGAACTCGGCGGCGTAGTCGTAACCGGCGCCCATGGGATCGCCCAGGGGGCCGTTCTGGTGCAGCATCGAGAGGTTGAGCTGTTTGGGCCACCAGTCGCGATTGGAACGGCCGCCAGCCGTCGTGTGGGCACCGTGCATGACCGGGCACTTGCCGGTGCTGCTGCCGTTGTGTCCTTCCATGGGATTGCTCCTTCGGAATCGACCGGAGGGTGTTCGGTCGGTGGGTTCGGTAGGGGATGTCGCGCTCGGGGGCACAGCACGCGTGCGCGACAACCGGATGATAAAGCGATCGACGCGATGGTGAGTTTCCCGGGGAAACGCGGCAAATGGCGAACGGGAATCGCGCGGGTAAAGCTCCCGTGCGCCACGCGCCCACCTTTCCTCCTGGCGTACGGTGCTGCAACATCCCCTGCCCCCAGCGCGTACACCGGGGGGCGCCGACGCGCCCGCCCTCCTCCGTCACCCCTCCTCGTCGATGCCTAACGTCAGCCGGACGCTCGCGCTTGCCGCGACGCTGCTCCTCCCCTCGCTGCTCGCGGCCCAGACCTACCCGAGCAAGACCGACCCGCGCAACAACCTCAGGCCGGGCAAGACCGACGCCGGCGTCGCGGCGCGCAACATGCGGCTCGTCTCCAACACGCCGCGCCCCGCGGGGCTCGACACCACGCGCGGCCTCACCTTCGCCAACTCGGACCTGGCGTTCGGTGACAAGTACGTCTACCAGGGGAACTTCGCCGGCTTCTCCATCTGGGACATCAGCGAGCCGACAAAGCCGAAGCTGGTCTCCACGGTGCAGTGCATCACCTCACAGGGCGATCCGTCGATCTACCGCAACCTGCTCTTCATTTCCGCCGAGGGAATGGGGAACCGCAACGATTGCGGCAACGGCGGGGTGAAGGATCCCAAGGACCACATGGCGGGAGTTCGCATCTTCGACGTGTCCAATCCGGCGGCGCCGCGCCTCGTGAAGAACGTGCAGACGTGCAAGGGGTCGCACACGCACACACTGGTCCCCAGCTACAAGGACGAGAACATCCTCTACGTGTACGTGTCGGGGAGCCAGGGGGCGCGGCAGGAGAGCGACCTCGCCGGGTGCAAGGCGGGGACCGACCCGGCCGACGAGTCGAACGCGATGTTCCGCCTCGACGTGATCAAGGTGGACCTCCGCGCGCCGGAGAAGGCAGAAGTGGTGACGGGGGCGCGCATCTTCACCGGGCTCGGCGCCGCGCCTCGCGCGGCCGGCCGGCCGGCACGCATGCGTCCGCGCGCGGCGGGTGACACCACCCAGGCCCCCGTGCCGACGGGGCCGTGGAACTGCCACGACGTGACGGCCTATCCGGAAGCCAAGCTGCTGGCGGGCGCCTGCGCCAGCTACGGACTCCTCGTCGACATCTCCAACCCGGAAAAGCCGGTGCGCCTGGATGCGAAGGCCGACACCAACTTCTCGCTCTGGCACACCGCGGTCTTCAGCAACGACGGCAAGAAGGTGGTGTTCACCGACGAGTGGGGGGGCGGGACGTCGCCCATGTGCCAGGCCAACTCGATGATGGAGATGGGGGGGAACACGATCCTCACGGTCGACGGGAAGAAGTCGTTCAAGCAGCGCGCCTACTTCAAGATTCCCACGGCGCAGACGGAGCAGGAGAACTGCGTATCGCACAACGGCGGGCTGATTCCGGTGCCGGGGCGCGACATCATGGTGCAGGGGTGGTACCAGGGCGGGGTGAGCGTGATGGAGTTCACCGACCCCGATCACCCGAAGGAACTCGCCTTCTTCGACCGCGGCCCGATCGACAACCCGCCGGGTGTAGACGTCCCGGTGACGCCGCAGCCGGAAGGGGCGCGTCGCGGCCAGCGCGGGACGATTGGCGGGTCGTGGGGGGCATACTACTGGAATGGACTCGTGTACTCGTCGGAAATCGACCGCGGCTTCGACATTCTCGAGTTGGAGCCGAGTGACCAGTTGTCGAAAAACGAACTGGAAGCGGCCAAGCTCGTGCGCTTCGTGCAGTACAACCCGCAGAGCCAGCCAAGGATCGTGTGGCCGGCGGCCTTCCCGGTGGTGCGATCATACCTCGACCAGTTGGTGCGCGCACAGGGGCTCGCCGCCGATCGCACGACGGCGATCGGCAGCGCGCTCGACGCGGCCGAGGCGCAGCAGGGGAAGGGGCGCCGCGACGCGCTCGACGCGCTGGCGAAGCAGGTGGACAAGGACGTTGCCGGCGCGAAAGACTCCGCGCGCGTGAAGGCGATGTCCGACGCCATCAAGGCGCTGGCGAAGGCCAGCTAGCAGGGCGCGACTACCACACCGATCTCATACCGATTCCATCAGGGCACCGGCCATGTGCACCATTCGCAGTTTAGTCATCGCAACGCTTGTCGTCGTCGCCAGCCTGGCGGGGCAACCGCGATCGCTCGCCGCCCAGCACGAGGGGCATCACATGGCGGAGATCAAGGTCCCGCCCGGCGCCGCGTACACGGTGGCCGACGTGCAATTCATGCAGGGGATGATTGCGCATCACGCGCAGGCGATCCACATGTCGCGCATGGCCGAGTCGCACAAGGCGAGCCCGCGCTTGTTGCGGCTGGCGATCAAGATCGACCAGTCGCAGGTGTCGGAGATTCGGATCATGCAGGAGTGGCTCAAGTCCAACGGGCAGGTGGCGCCCGACACGTCGTCGTGGCGCACGATGCGGATGGCGGGGATGCTGACCACGGAGCAGCTCGCGGAGCTGGACGCGGCCGCGGGGGTGCAGTTCGACCGCCTGTACCTGCGCTACATGATCATGCACCACGAAGGGGCGCTGCAGATGGTGAAGGAGCTGCTGGCCAGCCCGGGGGCGGCGCAGGAAGTCGACGTGAACGTCTTTGCCAATGACGTGGTGAGCGTGCAGACGGCCGAGATCGGGGCGATGCGGCAGATGCTGTCGCAGCTCCCCGCGAAGTGACCGACGCTCTCGCCGGGCGTTCGCGCCCCCCTCAACCGAAGGACTCGATGCCTAACGCCCGACGCTCGCTCGCCCTGGCTGCGATGCTCCTCCTCGCGTCGCCGCTCCTCCCGTTGCGGCTGGCGGCCCAAACGTACCCGAGCAAGACCGACCCGCGCTCCCGGCTCAAGCCCGGGCGCTTCGACGCCGGCGAGGCGGCCAGCAACATGCGCCTCATCTCCACCACACCCAAGCCGGGGATCCTGGACTCCACGCGCGGCCTCACCTTCATCAGCTCGGACCTGGCCTTCGCGGGAAAGTACGTCTACCAGGGGAACTTCTCCGGCTTCACGATCTGGGACGTGAGCGACGCGGCAAAGCCGACGATCGTCTCGGCGGTGGCGTGCGTGACCTCGCAGGGCGATCCGTCCATCCATGGCAACCTGCTCTTCCTGTCGGCCGAGGGGGCGGGGAACCGCAATGACTGCGCGAAGGGCGGATGGAAGGACCCCAAGGACCACATGGCCGGGGTCCGCATCTACGACGTCTCCAACCCGGCGCAGCCGCGGCTGATCAAGAACGTGCAGACGTGCAAGGGGTCGCACACGCACACGATCGTCCCCAGCACGAAGGACAAGGGGATCATCTATCTCTACGTCTCGGGCTTCCAGGGGGCACGCCCGGAGGCGGAGATGCCGGGATGCCGCGAGGGGACGGACGCCGCGGACGAGACGAACTCGCTCTATCGCCTCGACATCATCAAGGTCCCGCTGGCGCACCCCGAACGGTCGGAGGTGATCACCGGGGCGCGCGTCTTCACGGGACTCGATGCGGCGCCGGCGGTGCAGGGGCGCGAGTCGTTCTTCGGGAATTCGGGGCCGCGCAACTGCCACGACGTGACGGTGTACCCGGCGGCGAAGCTGCTGGCGGGGGCGTGCGGCTCGCACGGGATCCTCGTCGACATCTCCAACCCGGAAAAGCCGATCCGGCTCGACGCGCGCACCGACACCAACTTCTCCATCTGGCATACCGCCGTCTTCTCCAACGACGGAAAGAAGGTCGTCTTCACCGACGAGTGGGGGGGCGGGACATCGCCCATGTGCCAGGCCAACTCGCCGATGGAGATGGGAGGAAACACGATCCTCACGCTCGACGCGAAGAAGAGGTTCACCCCGCACGCGTACTTCAAGATCAACACCGCACAGACGGCCGAGGAGAATTGCGTGTCGCACAACGGCGGGCTGATTCCCGTGCCGGGGCGCGACATCATGGTGCAGGGATGGTACCAGGGCGGGGTGAGCGTGATGGAGTTCACCGACCCCGATCACCCGAAGGAACTCGCCTATTTCGACCGCGGCCCGATCGACAACCCGCCGGGTGTCGACGTCCCGGTGACGCCGCAGCCCGAGGGGGCACGTCGCGGCCAGCGCGGGACGATTGGCGGGTCGTGGGGGGCGTACTACTGGAACGGCTACATCTACTCGTCGGAACTCGACCGCGGCTTCGACATTCTCGAACTCACGCCGAGCGACCAGCTGTCGAAGAACGAGATCGAAGCGGCAAAGCTGGTGCAGTTCCGCGAGTACAACCCGCAGAGCCAACCCAGACTCGAATGGCCGGCCGCCTTCCCGGTGGTGCGGTCGTATCTCGACCAGTTGGTGCGGTGGCAGGGGCTCGACGCGACGCGCACGACGGCGATCGGGAGCGCGCTCGACGCCGCGGAAGCACAGCAAGGGGGGGCGCGCCGCGCGGCGTTGGGCGCGCTGGCGAAGCAGGTGGAGCGCGACGTTGCCGGCGCGAAGGACTCGGCGCGCGTGAAGCTGCTGGCGGACGCGATCAAGGCGCTGGCACGGGTCACGCGATAGCCGTCGACTGTACGCCGGGAATGGCGCGGGACGTGAGGGCTCCATAACGAGGCGCTGAAGTCGTCAGCTCGGCCTTCAGGTGCAAGCGAGCGCGACAGCGGTGGGCAGATGCGCGTCGCGTCGTTGGGCTGCCCCCCTTCCGTCACCATCCAGACGGTGCAGATTCCTGTGGAGGAGAAGACGACGGCTCGGGGCACTGACCGCCTTGCAGCCGCAATTCGGGAGGGCTTACGCTGAGGGGGGAGGTGTGGAGTGGTGATACGGTCCAGGTGCAACCCGAGCGAAACGCCACGCACGATTTGGGTGTCGCCCGCGGTGATCGCGAGGAGGTGTCGCCCTCCCTGAGTGCGATGGGCGTGTCTCACTCGTGTGCCCATCGGGTTCGTCCTGAGCGCAGACGCGCCTGACGCCCCCCGACCGACCGCCGCGCTGCAGTCCCGCGCGACTCACCTCTCCGCGTAGCCCTCCCATCATGCGCTCGCCTGCGCTCTCACAGTCGCAACACGACGCCCTCTCGATCCTGCTGGCCTGCCTCGACGACGCAGGCGTCTGGTATCGCGCGACCGGAGGATTGGCGGGGAATGTCCACGGATCGCGTTGGCCGTTGCACGACATCGACGTGGACGTCCGCAAGGACGATTGGCCGCTCGTGCTCTCGGCGGTGGGCGATTTTGTCGAGACGGCGCCGCGGCCATACGAGGATGGCGAATGCCGGGTGGTCCTGGCGAATGCGATCATCGAGGGGGTGAGCGTCGACATCGCGCAGTTGGAGGATGCCTATGTGCAGGAGGACGGCGCATGGGTCGCCCTCGACGCCGACCCGAGCCGGCGCGAACTCCACGACTGGAGCGATTTCTCGATCTGGGCCATCCCACTGCGCGACCTCATCGCCTACAAGACGCGCATGGGACGCGTCGCCGACCTCGCGGAGTTGCGCCACCTGCTGTGAGCCGGCGGTGCGCTCTGGCGCAGGGCGTGCCTGGTGCCGCATGATTCCGGAGCGCGCTGCATCGCGCTCGATTCCTGGACCAACCATGCGCTGCACCCTCGCCCTCATCTGCATTTGCGCCGTCACGGCCGGTGCGCAGTCGCCCCCCAGCTTTGCCGGCGAGTGGGTGCGCGTGGATAGCGCCCCCGCCAGGCCCACCGTTGCTGCCACGGGCGACGCCGCCTTCCGGACCGGCGACATGGGGAGCGGCTGGGGGGCGCCGATCACGATCCGGCAGACGCACGACTCGCTGGTTGTCGAGTACGTGCAGTTCTCCACCTACGACTTGCAGCCGCGGCAGCGCCTTGCCTTTGCACTTGACGGGAGCGAGACGCGCAACCGCGTGATCGTGGGGCACGCCGAGTCCCTCCAGCGCGCGCGGGCCACGTGGCGCGGGAGCGAACTCGTGATCACCACGCTGCATCCGGCGCCGGCCGACGTGTCGTCCACCCCAACCCAGGTGCAGCAGGTGCTGTCGCTTGACGCGAGCGGGCACCTGGTCGTGGAGACCACGCGTCCCGGCTTTCGCGGGGCGAACGTGGTGCGCACCAGCTACGCCAGGCGCTGACGGGGCGCGTGCGTCAGGCGCCGGCGTACCATGCGGGCGTACGGCGCGGCGCTCTGTTGCTACTTCCGTGCTGGCGGCTGGTACGGGTCGCGCGCGCCGATGGGGACGTTGGGGAAGCGCTGGACGCTCTCGTCAAAGATCCCGACCAGCGAGTCGAAGCGCGCGATGGCCCACGGGTTCACGTCCTTGATGTCGGTCTCCTCGCGCGGGTCGGAGCGCAGATTGAACAGGCGCATCAGCGGCGGCTCGGTGACGCGCGGCTCGGGCTGGAAGGCGTAGTGGAACTTCCAGTCGTGCCACTTCACCGCGCGCACCTGGTTGCCGGTGAACATGAGGACCGACTCGCGCGCGGAGCGCGGTTGCTGTCGCGTGAGGTACGCCAGCTGGTTGATGCCATCGAACGGGCGGTCGGTGGGGACGATGGCGCCGCCCACCGCGGCGGCGATGGTCGGAAAGAGGTCGAGTTCGTGGATGATGCCATCCAGCGTTTGTCCACGCGGGATGCGCCCCACCCAGCGCACCACGCATGGCGTGCGCACGCCGCCTTCCATCACCGTGTTGTAGAAGCCGCGCCATGGCCCCGAGGTCCCGCGCCACGGGCGCCGCCCCTCGGCGCCGTTGTCGGTGCACCAGAAGAGGAGCGTGTTGCGATCCAGCCCCAGGCGGTGAAGTGCGCCAGTGATGAGCCCCACGTTGAAGTCGACGTCGGCCATCGAGTCGCCGATGTCGCCGGCCCCGGTCTTCCCCGCGAAGTCGGGATGCGCCAGGGTGGGGAAGTGGATCTGCGTCATGGGGTAATACAGGAAGAACGGCTTCCCGGCGCGCGCGTTCTTCTCGATGAAGGCAACGCCGCGCCGCGCTGCCTCACGATCGACCAGGCGCCTGGTCTGCGTGTCGAAGATCGAGACGCGGCGCGGCGCCTCGCCCGTCTTCTGCTCCCAGATGAACGACGAGTCGTTGGGCGCGGGGCGCAGTTCGGGGGCCTGCATCCACTGCGCTTCGTTGGAGGTATTGGGGATCCCGTACCATTCGTCGAAGCCCTGGTCGACCGGTGTGCGTCCGCGTACCCAGTCGGTCCCACCCAGGTGCCACTTGCCGAAGAGTGCGGTGGCGTAGCCGAGTCCCTTGAGCGCCTCGGCGATCGTGACTTCCCAGAGCGTGAAGCCGGCGCCCTGGGTGGCGCCGGTGCGAATCGCATACCGTCCCGTCATGAGCGCGGCGCGCGAGACGGTGCAGGAGAACTCCACGTTGAAGTTGTCGAGGCGAGCTCCCTGCGCGGCGATGCTGTCGATATGCGGGGTGGGGACACCGCGCACGCTCCCGTAGGCCCCGACCTCGCCCCACCCCAGGTTGTCGGGAAAGATGAGGACGATGTTGGGGCGTTGCGGCTGCCGGCTGGCGCGCTGGGCACCGAGGGGGGTGACCGCCACGAGCGGGACGAGCAAGGTGGCGAGCGACAGCAGCGGCGGCAGCGGCGGCAGCGGCGGTGGGCGCAGGCGCATGGTTGGGGGCTCGGGAGGTGAGGCGCGGCAAGCTTAGCGTCGATGACGGGGGTTGTCACGCCAGTTGCGCCGACCCCGGACGCATCGGCGCTGCGCCCCGCCATGGCGACCGCTTCGCCGGTTGCGCCCCGGCTCTCTTTTCCGCAGCGTGCAGCCGTTCGCGGCGCGCCGTCGTGCGGGTACTGCGCCTGTCGGCGCGCGCGCGTCCGATTTCATCTGCTCGCTCCGCTCGCTCTGCCCGCGTTCGCTCGCTCCGCTCCGCTCGCTCTGCACTCGTCCGCCCCACAGCGCCCCGCATGCCTCCTCGCCCGACCCAGCTCCTCTCGCTCGTCCTCCTTGCCGTGGCCGTCCCGCACGGTGCGCCTCGCGCGCAGGACGTTCCCACGCGCGACGTGCGCTTCACCACCAACGAGGGGACGTGGATCTCACTCGACGTCTCGCGCGATGGTGGGACGATCGTCTTCGAGTTGCTCGGCGACCTGTGGGCGATTCCCTCGCTCGGGGGGCGCGCACGGCGCGTGGCCGATGGCGCGGCATTTCAGTCGCAACCGCGGTTTGCGCCTGACGGGAATCGCCTGGCCTATGTGAGCGATGGCTCCGGCTCCGACAACATCTGGGTTGCGGCGGGCGACGGCAGTGGCGCACGCGCGCTGACGCGACTTGCGCGCGCGACGGTGCTGTCGCCGGAGTGGTCGAGCGACGGCCGGTCGATTTTCGCCACGGTGATCGACGCTCGGGTGGCGGAGTTGTGGCGATTCGATGCGACCACCGGCGAGGGGAGCCGCGTGGTGGCGAACGGCGCGGGTGCGCCGTCGCCGCTCGTGTCGAGCCCGGCGCCAGGCGTGTACGGGGCACACGCGACGCGCGACGGGCGCTGGCTGTACTATGCGAGCGTGACGCCGCGCCCCTATGGGAGCCGGAGCGGGGCGTCGAGCCGACTCGTCAGGCGCGACCTGGGCTCGGGGCGCGACGCTCCCGTGGCGACGGACCTGGCGACGGCAATGAAGCCGCTCACGTCGCCGGATGGGCGCTGGCTCCTGTATGGTGCCGACTCGCGCGGGCGCGCCGGGTTGCGGCTGCGCGACCTGGCGTCGGGCGAGGAGCGCTGGCTGGCCTGGCCGACGCAACGTTCCGAGCTGGAGGCGCGCGCCTCGCGCGACGTGCTGCCTAACGTGGCGTTCACGCCGGACGGACGTGCGGTGATGGCCGCGTTCGGGGGGAAGATCCATCGACTCGACGTGGCCTCGGGGCGCGATGACGTCATCCCGTTCGAGGCCGATGTGGCGATGACGGTGCCGGCGCCGCTGCGCCTGGCGGTCGCCGTGGACAGCGGTGCCGTGCGGTCGCGCATCCTGTTGCAGCCGGCGGTGAGCGCGGCCGGGGAGCTGGCCTTCTCCACGCTGGCGGCGCTGTACGTGTCGTCGGCCGACGGGCGCACGGTGCGGCGGGTGACGCCGGCGGCGCACCCGCGCGAGTTCATGCCGGCCTGGTCGCCCGACGGGCGGTGGCTCGCCTTCGTGACGTGGGATTCGACAGGGGGCGCGGTGTGGAAGGTGGCGGCGGGGGGTGGGGTGCCGCAGCGACTGACCACGATGCCGGGCTACTACATCGATCCGGTGTGGACCCTCGATGGTCGCGACGTGGTGGCGATTCGCGCCCCGCTTGGCGTGGCGCGCGCGCAGCCGGTCCCGGTTCCCGTGGGGGGAGAGGTGATTCGCATCCCCGGCGACGGGGGCGCGCCGCGCGTGGTGGCGGAGGCGAGTGGGGGGCGGCATCCGCAGTTCGCCGGCGACACGGCGAGCGTGTGGCTCGTTGCGCCTGACGGCCTTGTCCGCCTCCCGCTCGACGGCACGGGGCGCCGCGTGGCGGCGCAGCTACCGTCGATGCCGGGCCCGGGCGGCTTCCCGCTCGCCGCCGACTACCGCGTGTCGCCCGACGCTCGCGCGGTCCTCGTCCTGCAGGGTGACCGCCTCGCCGTGTATCCCCTTCCCGACGTTGGCGCGCCCCCAGCGCTGGCACCGGCGAGCGCGCGAGAGCTGTCGCGCCGCGCGCCGGCAGGATTCGCGTGGGGGAGCGACGGGGCGGTGCATTGGTTCGAGGGGCGGCGCTGGTTCCGGGCCGGCGCCGACGGCACCGCGCCGCGCGACGTGACGCTCGAGGTCGCCGTCCCTCGCGCACGCGCGACAGGGACGGTGGTGCTGCGGGGGGCGCGCGCGATCACGATGAAGGGCGACCAGGTGGTGACGAACGCCGACCTCGTCGTGACCGACAACCGGATCGTCGCGGTGGGGAAGCGCGGGACGGTCGCGATCCCGCCAGCTGCACGCATCGTGGACGTCACGGGAAAGACGATCGTCCCCGGGTATGTCGACGTGCACGCGCACTGGCAGCTGCGACACGAGCTGCTGGAGCCGGAGGCGCCGTCGGTGCTGGCCAACCTGGCGTACGGTGTGACGACGATCCGCGATCCCCAAACGACGGCCGACATCTTTGCCTATGCCGACCTGGCCGAGACGGGGGCAATGCCCAGCCCGCGGATCCTTTCCGCCGGCCCGGGACTGTTCGCCGAGCGCAACTTCCAGTCGCTGGCGGAAACGCGGGAGGAGCTGCGGCGCTATCGCGACGACTACGGGACGCGCTACCTCAAGTCGTACATGGTGGGGAACCGCGCGCAGCGGCAATGGGTGGTGCAGGCGAGCCGCGAGCTGGGGATGCTCCCCACCACCGAGGGGGGCGCCGACACCAGGATGGACCTGACGCATGCGCTGGACGGCTTTGCCGGGAACGAGCACGCGCTCCCCACGGCACCGCTGTACCGCGACGCAGTTGCTGGCACAAAGCGGGATTGCCTACACGCCGACCTTGCTGGTGTCGTTCGGCGGCGCGCTCCCGATCTTCCGCCTGTTGCACGACGAGCGCCCGTATCGCGATCCTCGCCTGCAGCACTTCTTCCCGCCGGACGAGCTGTACACGCGCACGGCCACGCGGTTGCTGGCCTTTGCCGACGAGGACTACAACGATCGCGAGACGGCGGCTGGGGCGACCAGCGTGCTGCGCGCCGGCGGGCTGGTGGCGTTAGGCGGCCACGGCGAGATGCAGGGGCTCCAGGTACACTGGGAGATGCGCCTCCTGGCGGCCGGCGGGATGACACCGCACGAGGTGCTGCGTGTGGCAACGATCAACGGCGCGCGCGCGCTGGGGCTGGAGGGTGCCCTGGGGTCGCTCGAACCGGGAAAGCTCGCCGACGTGGTGATCCTCGACCGCAACCCGCTCGCCGACATCCGCAACAGCGCCTCGGTGCGCTGGGTGATGCAGAACGGGACGCTGTACGACGCGGCAACGCTGGCCACGGTCTGGCCCGCGGCACGCCCGGCACCGTCCATGTGGTGGCGTGTGGGGGGCATCGGGGGGGAGGCTCGTCAGGCAGCGCCGGTCCCGTACGACCTCGTCATTCGCGGCGGGACGGTGGTCGATGGCACGGGTGCGGCGCGCTACCGCGCCGACGTGGCGGTCGCCGGGACTGAGATCGTGAAGGTGGCACCAGCGATCGCGCCCAACGGGGCGCGCACGATCGACGCGCGTGCTCTGGTGGTGGCGCCTGGCTTCATCGACAACCACGCGCACATGGTCACCCTCGAGCAGCACCCCCTGGCCGAGAACTTCGTGCGGCAGGGGATTACGACGATCATGGCGTCGCTGCACTCGCAGGAGCAGCCCTGGCCCATGGACGCGTACGTGGGGCGCGTGCACATGGCGCCTAACGTGGGCCTGTTCGCGGGACACACCTGGATTCGCAAGCGCGTGATGGGACTGGCGGACCGGCCCCCCACGCCTGGCGAGCTGGCGCACATGCAGGCGCTCGTCGACTCCACGATGCGGGGCGGGGCCTTCGGGCTGGCGACGGGGCTCGAGTACGTCCCGGCCACCTACGCCACGACCGACGAGCTGGTGGCGCTGGCCAGTGTCGCGGCGTCGTACGGCGGCGGCTACGTGACGCACATGCGTGACGAGGGGGTGCAGCTGCTCGCATCGGTGGACGAGGCGATCGCGATCGGGAAGCGCGCCGGCCTGCGCGTCCTCATCAACCATCACAAGGTGACGGGAGCGGCGCAGTTTGGCCGGACGCGCGAATCACTCGCGCACATCGACGCCGCCGTGCGCGCCGGACAGCGCGTGGCGCACGACCTCTATCCGTACACCGCCTTCAGCACCTACTCCGACATCATGTTCCCGCCCTGGGTGCTGGCCGACGGCGCGTCGGCGTTCGCCGCGCGGGTGGCCGATGCCACGACGCGCGCACGGCTCGTGGCCGAGATGATCCCGCGCTTCACCGAGCAGGCGGGGCGCGGCCCGGAGAGCATCCAGTTCCGCGAGGTGCCGGGCGATACCACGCTGCAGGGAAAGACGCTCGCCGAGTACCTGCGGGGGCGTGGCGAGCCAGTCACCGTCGCCGGGGCCGTGGATGCGCTCATCCGGTTGCAACTGGCGGGAGGGTTCATCGGGATCTTCCACGGCATGGACGAGGGAGACGTGGAGCGCGTGATGCGCCACCCGCTGTCGATGTTCGAGAGCGACGGCGACCTCACGGCGCGCGGCCTCGGCGTTCCGCACCCGCGCAGCATCGGATCGTTCCCGCGCGTGCTGGGGCGCTACGTGCGCGAGCGGCGCGTCCTCACCCTCGAGGGGGCGGTGCACAAGATGACGGCGCAGGCGGCCGACTGGTGGGGGGTGGCGGATCGCGGGCGCATTGCCCCGGGGATGCGGGCGGACCTGGTGCTCCTCGACCCGAAAACGGTCGGCGATGCCGGGTCGTACACCGATCCGCACCATGACCCCACGGGGATCCACGCGGTGGTGGTGAATGGCGTGATCGTGCTGCAGGATGGAGTGATGACGGGAGCGACCCCCGGGGAGTTCCTGCGTCGGCGGTGAGCGACGATCGCGAGCGTCCCGGCGTGCTGGAGGAACGGGCAGGAGCTGCAACGTGTTACTTCTCGACTAACCACGAACCGACGCAACGGACTTCATGTCGAACATGACGGTACGGCTGCACGCTGCGTTCAACTACTTCACCCCACCGCGCCCGCTCTCGCCGCACGAGGCGCTGCAGCTGCGGGTGCTCGCCGGCGGTGCGTTGCTGGGGCTCGCCGTCGCCTTGATCTCGGCGCTCGTCACCGTCGCCTTCTACACCAACTTTCCGCCCACCGTCATCGTGCTCTTCGGCATCGGGTGTGCCGCGTTGCTCGTGGCGACGCGCGCCGGCGGTCGGCTGACGACGTTGCGGAGGGCGTCGCTGGTCCTGGTGGGGGGCTTTCTGACGGTGCAGAGTCTGCAGACCGTCGAGTTCGATCCGAGTACGCTCAAGTGGCTCACGCTCCTCCCGCTCATCGCGCTCCTTCTGGCCGATGCGCCGCAGAACGAACGCCAGGACGAGCGGCCCATGCGGGCGCTCTGGGGTGGCACTGCCCTCGCCCTGGTGCTCGCCGCCTTCATCCTGATCGCCAATCGCCTGGGGTGGACGGCGCACTTCGACCACGCCGACACAAAGGTCCATGGCGTCTCGGTCGTCGCCATCATCGACTACGCGATGTTTGTCCTGAGCGTGGCGGGGCTCCTCTCGCTGCATCGCGTGGCGTTGCGCCGAATGGAGCACGAGCTGCGGACGCTTCGCACCATGCTTGCGGTGTGCGCCTGGTGCCGGCGCGTGCATGACGACGCGGAAGGATGGGTGACACCCGATCGCTACATCGCTCGGCGCGGCGATCACACCCTGACACACGGGATGTGTCCCGATTGCGATCGCACGATGAAGCAACAGCTGACGTAGTTGGGTGGTCGTTGGAAGCGCGCGCGTTGTTCCCAATAGTCCCCATTTCATGCAGCGAATGTTGCGGGTATCTCACGATGACGTGGTCGCGGTCGGCATCTGCGGCCTGATTCGGGAAAGCGCGGTGGAGACGCTACGTGAGCGGCTCGACGAGCGCCCGGAACTGGCAACGATGCGCATTGTGGATATGCATGGCGTGGCGCGATCGCTCCTGCACGTGGTGGCCGACTGGCCCGGGCATCTCGCGCGCGGTGGAGCGTTGGTGGAATTGCTGGCCGCTGCCGGCGCCGACGTGAACGCGGCGGTCACGCATCCGACGGACACCATGGCTGCCGAGACGCCGCTGCATTGGGCCGCTAGCAGCGGCGATGTTGCCGTACTCGAGGCGCTCCTCGATGCAGGCGCCGACCTCGAGGCGCCGGGGGCGATCCTGACGGGCGGCACGGCGATGTCGGACGCGGTCGTTTTCGCGCAGCGGCGATCGGCCCGTGCGTTGCTCGCACGCGGGGCGCGCACCACGCTGTGGCAGGCCGCCTACCTCGCGCTGCTCGATCGCGTGCGCGCGGCTTGCGAGGGCAACGATCCGCCATCGGCGCGCGACTGCACCAACGCGCTGTGGCATGCCTGTCGCGGCGGCGCACGGGAAGTCGTGGAGTACCTGGTGACGCGCGGAGCCGACGTGAACTGGCTCGGACATGATCACAAGACGCCGCTCGACGCGGCGTACGATGCCGATGATCCGGCGCTCATCGACTGGTTGCGCGCGCACGGGGCGCGCCGCGCAGCGGATTTGTAGCTCCGCGAACCGGTCGACATCCCCCACACCCACCACGCACGCACCGCCATGCTTTGTGCACCGCGCTCGTTCCCGTTAGGCATCCGGCGCCCCCTGGTGTCGCTGGCCGCGCCGTTGCTCGTTTGCATCGCGATACCGCTCGCGGCGCAGCGGGCCAGTGTCGGCGCTGAGGCGGTGGGGATTGGGGTGCGTGCCCTCACGCGCCTGGACGAACTGGCCCTTCCGCGCACGGCGGCACGCGTGGGGGCCTTCTCCAGCGCCGACCCGTCGGGCGAGAACGACGACGGCTTCAGCGGGAAGCACTCGTTCCTGCGCCGCGAGGGGGATGGGTTCGTGATCGCCGACCTTACCGGTCCGGGAGTCGTGACGCGCATCTGGACGCCCACGCCCACGGACGACCCGGTCGAGTTCTACTTCGACGGCGAGCCGACCCCTCGCCTGGTGGTCCCCTTCCGTCGCCTCTTCGTGGACGGGGCTCCTCCGTTTCGCGAGCCGCTGGTGGGCTTTGGAGCTGGCGGCTACTACAGCTATGTCCCGATTGCATACGCCCGCTCGCTCAAGGTGATCGTGCGCGGGGCGCGGGTGCAATTCCACCAGATCAACTGGGCTGCGTACCCGGCGGGTTCGACCATCGAGAGCTGGACCCCTCGCGATACCGTGTCGGCGGGGCTGGTAGCTGCCGCGGGGAACGTTGCGGCTGTCGGCACGAACCTCAGCCGCCGCGTGGCCCCGCCGGGGAGCGTGGTCACGCGGCACCTGGCGACGCGCACGTTGCAACCGGGGCGCGCGACGACGGTCTTCGAGGGCACGCGCGGCGGGCGCATCGTCGGCCTGCGCCTGGCGCCGGCCGCCGCGCTCATGGGCGACGACCGCGCGACGCTGGTGCGCGTGACCTGGGATGGCGCCAGCACCCCCGCCATCGAGGCGCCGGTGGAGGACCTGTTTGGCGGGGCGTGGGGGAGGCCGGCGATGGCCGGACTCCTCGCCGGCACGGTGCGCGACACCGCCTACCTCTGGTTCCCCATGCCGTACGACCGCGCGGCACGCATCGAGCTGGTGCAGGCGCCTAACGCCACACCGCGCACCGTCTTTGCCGAGGTGTTCACGAGCGACGTGGCACGGCGCGCGGGCGAGGGGCGCTTCCATGCCATCTGGCGGCACGAGAACCCCACCACCCCCGCGCGCCCCTTCACCTTCCTGCGGAGCGAGGGGCGCGGGCACGTGGTCGGCGTGACGCTGCAGGTGCAAGGGATCGGGACCGACGGGACGCCGTTCTTCGAGGGCGACGACCGCGTGGTGGTGGATGGCGACACGATCGTGAAGGGGACGGGGTCCGAGGATTCGTTCAACGGCGGATGGTACGACATTCCCGGTCGATGGGACGCGCGGCGCTCGTTCCCGCTCTCCGGCGCACTCGGCTACTCCAACGCGCTGGCGCGCACTGGCGGCTACCGCTTCTTCCTGGGCGACGCCTATCCCTGGGCACGCAGCATCGACTTCACGATCGAACACGGCGAGACCGTGCGCAACGAGGTCGCGGGCGACTATGCCTCGGTCACGTACCTCTACGCGACGGCGCCGCTCACCATGCGCTCGACGCCGTGGACCGCGGCCTCGCGACAGCGCGTTGCACCTGACCGCATCACCGTCAACGCCGGCTGGTCGTCGAGCATCACCTTCTTCTCGACGCGATTCGCCAGGATTTCCAAGGAATCGGAGACGGGCGTCGGGCGCTTCCTCTCCTTCGTGGGCGACAGCACGCCGGAGTTGGGGCGACACGTCCTGTCGCTCGGTGTCCCGGTGGCCGTTGCCGGGCGCTATCGCATCTCGATCATCCCGGTGACGGGGCCGGCGCAGGGGGTGGTGCAGCTGCTGCGCGACGACCAGCCCACGGGTTCGCCCGTCGACACGCGCGCCGACTCGCGGCGCGTTGCGCCGCCCATGCCGCTGGGAGAGCTGGAGCTGGGGGCGGGTGACGCTGTCTTGCACCTGCGGATCACGCCCTCGGTGCCGGGTTCACGGCGCGCCGCGCTCGACCTCGTGCGGGTGGTGCTGGAACGCGTGCCGCGGTAGCACGGACAACGCCCCCGATCAGGGCGGAGACTGGCGAGGCGCACCTTCGCGCCGCAGTCTTGGGACATGCATCCCTTCGACGCCTTTGCCTTTGACTTGCGGCAGGCGCTCCGCGCCCTGCGGCGCCGCCCCGGCTACGTGGCCACCGTCGTGGGGTCGCTGGCGTTAGGCATCGGCGGGAGCGTGGCCGCCTTCGGCGTCCTCGATGCCATCCGGCTGCGCGCGCTCCCATTCCCGGCGGCCGAGCGCCTCGTCGTCGTCTCCGAGGTTCCCGCCGGCCAGGGGAAGGGTGCGCCCGACTGCGCCCTTCGCTGCGATGTATCGTACACGACGTTCAGCCAGGTGCTGCGGCCGCGGACATTCTCGACCATCGAGGCCCTGGCCGGCTTCACCAGCGGTGGCAAGGTCTACATGGCGGGCGGCGCACCGGTCCCCGTCTCGGGGGGCGTGATCTCGCCTAACGTCTTCGCGCTGATGGGCGCCGTGCCGCAGCTCGGCCGCGCGCTCACCGCCGCCGATGACCAGCTCGGGGTCCCGCTGGTCACCGTGCTGAGCCACGACATGTGGGCCACCTTTCTCGGCGCCGATCCGGCCATCATCGGAAAGGTGGTGAAGCTCAGCGACTCGCAGTACACGGTCGTTGGCGTGATGCCGCCGGGCTTCGACTTCGAGTCGGGATCGAAGTTCTGGCTCCCCGCCGTCCCCACGCTCGACCCCAGCACGCGCCCGTCGATTCGCTCGCTCACCGTCCTTGCGCGGCTGGCCCCTGGGCGCACGATCGCCGAGGCGCGCGCCGAGCTTGCGGCGGTCGAATTGCCGCTGGCGACGAGCGGCGGGACGCGCGTGGCGATGCAGCTCGAGGCGCGACCGCTGCGCGAGCGCTACGTCTCCGCGACGCAGTCGCACGACGCCATCTTCGCGGCAATGGTGGGGTGCCTCATGCTCCTCGCCTGCGCCAACCTGGCCAACCTTGCCCTGGTACGTGCCCTCGACCAGCAGCGCGAGTTCGCGATGCGCAGCGCACTCGGCGCGCGGCGCGGCCGATTGGTGCGCCACCTGCTGATCGAGCACGCCGTGCTGGTGGTGGTGTCGACGGTGCTGGGGCTGGTGGTGGCGGGGTGGTTGCTCGAAGTCTTGCAGCAGGCGGCGGCGCTCGCCTCGCTGCGTCCCACGCGGATGAGCTTCGCGCTCGACGCGAGAGCGGTGGCGTTCGCGGTGGTCGCGGCGCTCGTCGTGGGCGCGGTGCTGGCCGTGGCACCGTTGCGCGTGGCGCTGTCGACCGAACCGCGCGCGGTGCTGCGCGATGGCGCGCTGGGGGGCGGCGGCCAGGCGACGACGCAGCGCATCTTCGTGGTGGCGCAGGTGGCGGCGGCCTTCGTTCTTCTCACGGCCGGGGCGCTGCTCTCCCGCGCCGCGTTGCGGCTGGCGGATGTCGACGTGGGATTCGACGCCGCGCACGTCATCACCGCCTCGCCCTCCTTTCCCCATCCCTGGCGCGTCCCCGAGAGGTACCTCCCGGTCACCGAGGCGATCGTGCGCGACCTGGCGGCGATTCCCGGGACGCGCGCCGTCGCCATGCGCGCCCGCGTCCCGCTGCGTGGAGCAGGGAGCGCACCGGCGGTCGTCGTCGATGGCGGGAGCGCCCCGCTGGCCGATGCGCTCGTTCCGGCGAGCGTGACGGCAGTGGGGCCCGACTACTTCGCCGCAACCGGAATTGCGGTGCGACGCGGGCGCGCGTTCGACACGCACGACGTGGCGGGGGGTGCGCCGGTGGCCATCGTGAGCGAATGGACGGCGCGACGCTGGTGGCCGGGGACCGACCCCATCGGTCGCACGGTGCGCATCGACACCGCGCCGCAGCTATCGGTGCAGCTGACGGTGGTCGGCGTGGCGGCCGACAGTCGCGCCTCCAGCCCAGGGCTCCTCTTCGCGCAGCAGGGGCCGGAGCTCTATCGCCCGTGGCTGCAGGCGCATACCCCGTACCCCGCGTTCGTGGTGATGGCGCGCGGCGATGCCGCGGCGCTGGTGACGCCGGTGCGCGATATTCTCGTGCGCGCCGTCCCCGACCGCCCGCTCTCGGTGGAACCGGCGGCGCACACCATCGACGACCAGGTGGGCGGGGCGCGGGCCAACGCGTCACAGGCGCTGGCCGTTGCCGCCGTCGGCCTCCTGCTGGCGATCGTTGGGGTGTACGGTGTCCTGACCTACGTGGTGGGACGACGCACGCGCGAGATCGGAATACGCGCCGCGATCGGCGCCTCGACGTGGGACATCGTGCGCCTGGTGCTGGGAGGGCTCGCCTGGCTCGTCCTGCTTGGCCTCGTCATCGGCGCGCTGGCCGCGCGCCTCACCACCCCGCTCCTCTCCTCGCTCCTGCACGACGTGCCGCCCACCGACCCGGTCAGCTACGCCGCGGTAGGGGGCGCGCTGCTGCTCGCCTCGGGGGTGGCGGCCGCCATCCCGCTCCGCCGGGCGCTGCGCATTGCGCCTGCCGATGCGCTGCGCTCGGCGATCGACGGGAAGCGATGACGCACTTCCCGGTTTCCAACGCTTAGCGGCGTCTCGCCTTCCACGCCGCGAGGACCTCGCGCTCCCGCGAGCGCGGCATCCCGGCCTGCCGCTTCTCGCGCTCGGCCGCAGGGCGCCCCTTGTCCCACGCGATGGTGTCCATCGCCGTCACCGCCAGCGGGCGATAGGTGAGCCCGGCCGCCACCGCGCGCGCCACACTCACGTACATGATCGGGTCGCCAGGCGCCCACGCCGGGATGTCGCTCCAGATTCCGAGCTTCTGCTCGGCGAGGAATGACTCGGGGACCCAGGTGAACGAGACCGCCGCCGACGTCGCGGCGCGGCACCCGGCAAGCATCTCGGCGAACGTCAGTCGTGTCGCGGGGCCGGTGGCGTTGAACGCGCCCGTCACGCCCCCCTCCGCCAGCCGCACAA
Organism: Gemmatimonadaceae bacterium; assembly: GCA_020852815.1. Taxonomy (NCBI): domain Bacteria; kingdom Pseudomonadati; phylum Gemmatimonadota; class Gemmatimonadia; order Gemmatimonadales; family Gemmatimonadaceae; species Gemmatimonadaceae bacterium. Next base: position 41,489 of record JADZAN010000018.1, read on the forward strand.
TGAACTCCGTGAGGTCGCGCTGGTCGATGACTTGCGACGAGTGCTCGGGGTTGCCTGGCGCCAGCACCTCGCCCCCTTCGTCGATGCGCACGGGCCAGTAGGTCCAGCGGTCGGTGGGGTCGGTGGGTCCCACGATGAGTCCAGGGCGAACGATTGCCGCGTGCCCTGGGAACGCGGCGTTCACGATGTTCTCGGAGAGCGCCTTGGTGAGCCCGTAAGGCACCTCCTGCCCATCCTTGAAATCGGCGGTCGCGGCAAAGCGCTCGGCATTCTCCAGCACCGGCGTGGTACGCACGTCGCTGGCGGATGCGTAGGAAAACGCGGGCGTCTTGTACGCCGAGATGGAGGAGACGAAGAGGTAGTAGTCTGTCGAGTCCTTGAGCGCTCGCGTGCTCCGTTGCACCCAGCGGTAGTCGCGCGCGTTGTTGTCGAGCACCGCATCCCATCGTCGTCCGGAAAGCGCGGCCAGGTCGCCCTCGCGATCGGCGATGATGTGCTCGACCCCTTCCACCTTGGTGCTGCTGCGCCCGCGTGTGAGGATGGTGACCTGGTGCCCGCGCTCGAGGGCGTACTTCACGGTGTGCGGGCCAATGAAGCCGGTCCCGCCGAGGATGAGGAGCTTCTTGGCGGCGCCCGGTCGTGGTGTGGTGGAGGGGGCGCGCGCGGGTGCCGTGAGGTCGTGACCGTTAGGCACCGAGGCCAGCGTAGTGGCGGGGCGCAGGGCGAGGGCAGCGCCGGCCAGGGCGGTGGAGCGGATGAAGTCGCGGCGTGTGTCGGTCATGGGGGAATGCGTGGGGGGATTCTTCGGGAGATTCGCGTGGTCGTCACCTGGCAAAGCCGTGAGCGGCAACCTCACGCCTTCAGCCCGGCTACGACCTCGAGGACGCGATCGATGTCGGCGGGGCTCACGTAGTAGTGCGCCGAAAGGCGCACGCCGGGGTCGCCCTGCGAACGGACGCGGATCTTCCGCGCCCAGAGCGCGTCTTGCAGCTCGCGGCCGTTCCTTCCCCCGATGCCGAAGGTGGTGATACCGGCGGCGAGGCGCGCGTCGCTGGGCGAGACCATCTTCACGTGCGGCATCGTCGCCAGTCCGTCGCGCAGCCGCTGGGTGAGCATCGCGTCCCATCGGGCAATGCGGTCGATGCCGAGCGTGTTGGCAAACCGAAGGGCGGCGCGCAGCCCCCAGATCACCGCCGGGCTCCCCGTGCCGTACTGCATGAAGCGGAACGCTCCCTTGCTGCTGTCGTCGATCTCGCCGGAGGCCAGCGTGTTCCACAGGCGCGGCTGCACCGCGCGCTTGATGTAGAGCACACCAGTTCCCTTGGGGGCGAGCAGCCACTTGTGCGGCGAGGCGGCGTACGCGTCGCAGTCGAGCGCCTTGACGTCGACGCGGATCTGCCCCACCGCCTGCGCCCCGTCCACGAGGGCGAGCGCGCCGTGCTGGTGCGCGAGGTCGCAGAGTGAGCGCGCCGGCATCACCACCCCGCGCCCCGAGGTGATGTGCGAGAACATGATCACCTTCGTGCGCGGCGTGATGGCGTCGGCAAAGAGCTTCACGATCCCGTCGGGACCCTGCTCCAGCGCACTCGCCAGCGGCAACTCCTTCACCACCACACCGTGTCGCTTGGCCCGCAGCCGAAAGCCGCCGATCCCCCCGCTATGCTCCTGGTCCGTCGTGAGCACCTCATCGCCAGCCGCAAGGTCGCAGCCGTTGGCGAGGAAGCTCATCCCCATCGTCGCGTTCTGCGTAAATGCGACCTCCTCGACAGGCGCATTGATGAACGCCCCAGCCTCGGCGCGATACTCGGCCAATTGCTGGTAGCCGGTCAGCGGCTCGCCGTCCGCCTGGAAGTAGGGCCAGTCCGGCAGGTCGTGCTCCAGCTGCTGCAGCCCCTGCACCACCACGTCCATCACGTCCTTGGGGATGGCGCCTAACGTCCCGGTGTTGCAGTAGGTGACGCTGGTGGGAAAGAGAAATCGCTTGCGCGCGGCGGCAAAGACCGCGGCGTCGTCGTCGCTGGCGGGGAGGGTGAAGCGCCCACCCGCGGGGGCGGACACCAGTCCCTCCAGTGATGGCAGCGCCGCGGCGGTGAGCGGCGGGGCGAAGCCGGCCGCGAACGACGTGGCGGCCAGACGCGTGAGGAAGTCGCGGCGCGGAAGCTGGTCGGTCATGAGGGTCCTGCGTGCGGGGACGGGACGTTCGTTGAAGGTGTTGGCGGTGCGGCATGAACATGTCGCGCGTTGCGGCCGGTGGCGAGCGCTCGCCTCGACAACTCTCACCGACTAAGTTCGCGTCGATGCGCATCATGCTGTCGCTCGCACTCGTTCTCTCATATCCGCTCGTGGCTCTCGGGCAGGGCGGCCGCCCGTTGGCTCGTCAGGCGCCGGCCGCCGATTCGACGCGCACGCTTCCCGTGTCGCACGCGGCGCGCACCACGGCCACCATCCAGCTCGACGGGCATCTCGACGAGCCGGCGTGGGACGCGGCCGAGCCCACCACCTCGTTCACACAGGTCGATCCCGAGGAAGGGGCGCCGGCGTCGCAACGCACCGAGGTCCGCGTCCTGTATGACGACACGTACCTCTACGTGGGCGTCCGCCTCTTCGACACGGGGGCGATCACCGGGCGGCTCGGGCGCCGCGACATGGACCTCGGCGATTCCGACTGGTTCGGCGTGATGATCGACTCGTACCACGACCGCCGTACCGCCTTCGGCTTCGACGTGAACCCGCTTGGCGTTAGGCGCGACGAGGTCAAGATCATCAACACCGACGACAACTCGTGGGACCCGGTGTGGGACGTCGCGACGTCGATCGATCGCCAGGGGTGGACGGCCGAGTACCGCATCCCCTTCTCGCAGCTGCGCTTCTCCGGGGCTCCCGTGCAGGTGTGGGGGATCCAGTTCGAGCGCGTGATCGGGCGTCGCCACGAGTATGCCACGTCCACGCCGATGCCCAAGTCGGAGGTGGGGGGCGTGCCGAAGTACGGGCTGCTCGACGGGCTGCGCGACCTGCGCCCGGGCAAGCGCATCGAACTCCTTCCGTATGTCGTGGAGCGCGGCTCGTACGTCGATCCCGGCGCCGACCCGTTCAAGCACAACCCCGACTTCGGCACCTCGGCCGGGCTCGACATGGTGCTGCGCGCGACGTCCAACCTCACGCTCAACGCGGCCATCAACCCCGACTTCGGGCAGGTCGAGGTCGACCCTGCCATCGTGAACCTCGGCGTATACGAGACGTTCTTCGAGGAGAAGCGCCCGCTCTTCATCGAGGGGAGCGACGTCTTTGCCTTTGGCGCCAACAGCATCAGCGGCGGGCAGCTCTTCTACTCGCGCCGCATCGGGCGCGCGCCGTCGTTGCAGCCGCCGACCGCGGCCAGCGACGTCCCGGAAGCGACGACGATTCTTGGCTCGGCGAAGCTGTCGGGGCAGGTGGGGGGATGGTCGGTGGGGCTGCTGGAAGCGGTAACGGCGCGCGAGACGGCGCGCTATCGTCGCCCCGACGGGACCGACGATGCGTTCGAGGTCGAGCCGATGGCGAACTACGTGGTGGGGCGGGCGCGCCGGGAGTTCCGTCAGGGGCAAAGCTTCGTGGGGGGCGTCGTCACCAGCGTGCAGCGCGACCTCTCCACCGACGCGTTGCAGGCGTCGCTGCACCGCTCGGCCTTGGCCGGCGGGATCGACTTCCGGCACGAGTGGGGGCGGCGGAGCTGGCTCGCCCTTGGCGACGTCGAGTTGAGCCGTGTGGCCGGCGACGCGCGGGCGATCACTGCCACGCAGCGGCGCTCCAATCACTTCTTCCAGCGCCCCGACGCCGATCACCTCGAGGTCGACAGCAGCGCGACGTCGCTGCTGGGATACGCCATGAGCCTCGCCGTCTTTCGCCAGGCGGGGATGCACTGGCGCGGCCAGGTCGGCGCCGCGCTCACGAGCCCCACGTACGAGGTCAACGACCTGGGCTTCGCCGTGCGCACCGACCGGCGCGACGTGCAGGGGGCGGTCACGTACCTGCAGAACGTCCCGGGCGAGCACCTGCGCCGCTGGGCGCTGACTGCCTCGGTCCGCTCCGAGCACAACTACGCCTGGCAGCCCATCCTCACCACCGCCGCCGGGCAGCTGCAAACCACCACGGCCAACTACTGGACGCTCACGGCGCAGGTCCAGCGCTACTTCCGCGCCATCGACGACCGCCTCACGCGCGGGGGGCCCGTGGCCACGCGCCCGGCGTGGGTGGTGTACCAGGTCAACGCGAGTTCCGACGTGCGCAAGCCGGTGACCCTCACCTCGACGTTGCAGCTGCAAGACTACGAGTCCGGTGGGTGGAGCTGGTCGGCGGGAGGGCGCGTCGGGATCAAGACGTCGTCGCGCTGGAACCTGTCGGCCGGGCCGGTCCTGTCGCGCCTGTACACGCCGGCGCAGTTCGTCACCTCGGTCGCCGACCCCACGTACACCGCCACTTTCGGGCGCCGTTATGTCTTTGCGCCGCTGCACCAGGTGTCACTGGGAATGGAGACGCGCTTCAACGCCACCTTCTCGCCGCGCCTGTCGCTGGAGACGTACCTGCAGCCACTCCTCTCCAGCCAGGACTACGGGAATGCGCGCCAGTTCGCGGCGCCGCAGACGTATGACTTCATCCCCTACAGCGGAACGATCCCCGAGCTCGACTTCAACCTGCGCTCGCTGCGCGGCAACGCCGTGCTCCGCTGGGAGTGGACGCGCGGGTCCACGCTCTACGTGGCCTGGCAGCAGCGGCGAAGCGACATTGCCTCGGTGGGCGACTTCGACTTCGCGCGCGACCGGAGCGCGCTCTTCCACACGCGCCCCGACAACATCGTCGTCGTCAAAGTCAACTACTGGGTGAACCCGCTCTGACCAGAAGTTCGCGCCCGCACATGGCGCGCGGCGCCGCCACTCGGCGCGCGGCGCCTCCACATGGCGCCAGCGCGCCGGCGCCTAACGCGTCACGGCTGTGGAGGCGCCGGGGGCGCCGCGGCCGGCGCTCTCACCTTGATCGAGATGATGCGGTCGAGCTTGGGATACTCCTGGTCCAGGAAGCGGTTCGACTCGCCGTAGAAGCGGCGCGGGTTCCCCATTGGCGCCGGCGACGACGGCATCTCGCCGTAGCCGGCGTAGAGCTGGTCGGCGAACTCCATCCCCGCGGTCACGCGCCCAATGGGGGCAAAGCGGAGCGAGTCGAGACCGAAGTTGTCGTTGAGGTTGATGAAGAGCGTGGTGGAGCGGTCGCGCGGGTTGAACTGCGCGTAGGTGATGGTCCCGCGCTCGTTATGCGCCCGCACCGAGTCGCGCGGGATCTTGCGCTCGCGCCAGAGCGCGCCCACCGCGGGGGAGGCCGGCTGCCCGAACTGCGCGATGTAGAACGGAAGGACGCGATAGAAACGCGTGTCGTCGTAGAAGCCGGCGCGCACCAGGTTGTAGAAGCGGTCCACGCCGTGCGGTGCCCACTCACGAATCAGCTCGAGCGTTAGCGTCCCCTTCGACGTCTCCATCTCCAGGGCCACGGTGTCGGGGGCGTGTGTGCGCCAGTGCGCGTGGCTGGGCGTCATGAGGACGGTGCGCCGCTGCGCCGGCGTGAGCGGCGCGGGAAGCTCGAGCGCCGCCTTAGCCTGCGGACCGGTCGTCCCCGGCGAGGCGGACTGGGCCATCGCCGCCGCCGGGGCGAGCGAGAGCGCCGCCGTCGTCGACAGGAGGAGGACGATGGAGAGTAACCGTGCGCGGGGATTCGACATGGCTCCGAAGTAGCGATCGCGCCGCGCACGTCGCAAGGCGGGAGTCGCCGCCGGAGCGCGAGAACTTCACGGACGATTCATCACTCCCCCCTCGCCTCCGGGCGCTCCGCGTCCGAGATTTGCCGCTTCCCCCGATCTCCGGTTCGACGCTCGAACCGGCGTTCCGGCGTCTGTTGCGAACGCACGTCCCCAGCCCGATGAAAGCACCCGCCGTCCTCATGGCACTCGGCGCACTCGCCGCGGTGAACCTCGCCGCGTGCAGCCGCCAGCATCCGCAGACGGCAGCCCTGTCCCGCATGGGACCCGAGGCTGCCAAGGAGCGGGCGCGCGCCGACTCGCTGCGCTACCCCTACACCAAGGCCGACATCGACTTCATGTCGGGGATGATTCACCACCACGCGCAGGCGATCCAGATCTCCAAGTGGGCCCCCTCGCATGGGGGGTCACCATCCATCATCCGCCTCACCGAGCGCATCATCAACGCGCAGCGCGACGAGATCAACCTCATGCAGGGCTGGCTGCGCGATCGCAACCAGCTCCCCCCGGCCGCCGACACGCTCGGTACCGGGATGTCGCATGCGGGAATGCAGCACGCCGGCATGCAGCACGGCGCGTCGCCGATGATGCCGGGGATGCTCACCGATGAGCAGCTCAAGCAGCTCGACGCGGCCCGCGGCACCGAGTTCGACCGCCTGTTCCTGACCTTCATGATCCAGCACCACCGCGGTGCCGTGACCATGGTGAAGGAACTCTTCGCCGCGCGCGGCGCCGGCCAGGACGAGACCGTCTTCAAGTTCGCCGCCGACGTCGAGGTCGACCAGTCGACAGAGATTCGCCGCATGCTGCAGATGCTCCTGGAACTTCCCTGAGTTAGTCAGTCGGCCGCGCCCGCGCGGCCACCACGCAACGGTTCGCTTCGTCCCATTCGCTCACCAACCCCCTCATGAGAGAGAAGCCCCGAATGCACGCTCCCCGCCTCACCTCCCGCTTCGTGCTCGCCGCGGCGCTCGTCGCCATGGCGTCGTGCGCAAGCAACCCGCCCGCGACCACGCCGGAGCCGGTTCGCGATCCGCGCCTGGACTCGCGCGTCGGCCTCAAGGCCGGCCTCATGGATGCCGGCGAAGCGGTCTCCAACCTCAAGGTCGTCTCCAAGGCCGTCTCCCCCGAGGGCTTCCTCGGCATCACCAACTCCGACCTCGCGTTCACGGGGAACTACGTGATCCAGGGGAACTACAACGGGCCGGTGATCTGGGACATCAGCAACCCGGCGCGCCCGCAACTGGTCACGGCGTACCCGTGCCCCGCCTCGCAGAACGACGTCTCGGTCTACAAGAACCTCATGTTCATGTCGGCTGAGGCCAACAACGGGCGAGTGGACTGCATGCCGGGCGGCGTGGCCGACACGGTGAGCGCGCAGCGCTTCCGCGGCGTGCGCGTCTTCGACATCAGCGACATCAAGACGCCGAAGCTCGTGGCCAACGTCCAGACGTGCCGCGGCTCGCACACGCACACGGTAGTCGAGAGCCCGAAGGACCCGGAGAACATCTACATCTACGTCTCCGGTTCGGCCGGCGTGCGCTCCCCTAACGAGTTGTCGCGCTGCAAGCGCGAGACGCCGGACAAGGAGTCCAACTCGGCGTTGCTCAAGATCGAGATCATCAAGGTTCCGCTGGCGGCGCCCGAGCGTTCCGAAGTGGTCAACGCCGCCGACATCTTCAGCGGGCTGACCTACACGCCCACGCACGCACCGGGTGAGGAAGACCTCGCGGCGGCGTCCAAGGCGGCCGCCGAGGCGCGCGCCAAGGGTGGCTTCACGGCCAAGGTCCCGTCGTCGGGGCAGGAGATGGTGCTGGGCGGGCAGTTCATCAAGGTGCAGCTGGACAGCATCGTGAAGGCGCGCGGCGGGAGCGGTGCCCCCACGGCCGCCGACTCGGCGGCGCTGCGCAGCGGGCTGCAGGGGATCGTGAACCACATGTTCGGCTCGGCGCCGCAGCCCGGTTCGCCGATCAACCCGGGGCGGCAGTGCCACGACATCACCGTCTATCCGGCGTTAGGGCTGGCCGGCGGTGCCTGCGAAGGGCACGGCCTGCTGCTCGACATCTCCGACCCCGTGCATCCCGTGCGTCTCGACGCCGTGGCCGACTCGAACTTTGCCTATTGGCACTCGGCCACCTTCAACAACGACGGGACCAAGCTTCTCTTTTCGGACGAGTGGGGCGGCGGCGGCGCCCCGAAGTGCCGCGCCACCGACAAGGCGGAGTGGGGCTCGGACGCGATCTTCACCATCGAGAATCGCAAGCTCAAGTTCCAGTCGTACTACAAGATCCCGACCATCCAGACCTCGGCCGAGAACTGCGTGGCGCACAACGGCTCGCTCATCCCGATTCCCGGGCGCGACGTGATGGTGCAGGCGTGGTACCAGGGCGGGATCTCGGTCTTCGACTGGACCGATGCCAAGAACCCGAAGGAGATCGCCTACTTCGACCGCGGCCCCGTCGATTCGACGCAGATGCGCATGGGCGGGTCGTGGTCGGTGTACTGGTACAACGGCTCGATCGTGAGTTCGGAGATTGCGCGCGGCATGGACGTCGCCGACCTGGTGCCGTCGCAATACATCTCGCAGAACGAAATCGACGCGGCCAAGACGGTGAAGTGGACGCACCTCAATGCGCAGGGGCAGCCGCTGATTGCGTGGCCGCCGAGCTTTGCCCTGGCCCGCGCCTTTGTCGACCAGCTCGAGCGCAACAAGTGCCTCTCGACCGCTCGCATCAGCGAGGTGCGCACCGCGCTCTCGAACGCGGAGAAGGCGGCACCGATGCAACGCTCCTCACAGTTGGGGACGCTGGCCGGGCAGTTGGAGAGCGACGCCCGTTCGTCGTGCGACCCTAACCGGGCCAAGCTTCTGCTCAAGGCGGTGCAGGACCTGCAGCACGCGACGGTGTCGTAAGGCATCGCCGTCAGCGGAACAACGAGTCGGGCGCGACGGGATGAGCCGTCGCGCCCGACGTGCGTTTGCCCGGCCGTCGGGCGTGAGGGGCGCGCCGCGTACGCTTGCGTCACGTTGTTGCATATGCAAGTATCAATGGCGCCGTGTCGTCCGTCCCCTCGCCCCGGAGCACGCCATGTCCCGCCCGAATCTCGCGCTCGTCGCGACCGCGCTCATTGCGGTCATCTCCATGGCTGCGTGCCAGCAGTCGCCGGGCGGGAAGCGTGGCGAGGAGCGCACGCCGTCGGGGTTGCCACCGTCATCGACGACGTCACCGGCGTCGTCCGCATCGCAGGCGCCTACGCGCATTCCCGCGAACATCTCGCATGGAGAGGCGCCGGTGGGAACGGCGGCTGACTCGGCACCCGTGGACCCCGTCGTTCCGCCGCGCTCGACGGATCGCCTGCATCGCGTGCGCTTCGAGATCGTCGACACCATCATCGCGGTCGCGCCGTCGGTGCAATACCGCGCGTGGACCTTCCAGTCGCGCGTCCCGGGGCCGGTGGTGCGCGTGACGCAGGGCGACGAGATCGAGTTCACCCTCGTCAACCGCGGGAGCATCGCGCACAGCATGGACTTCCACGCCGCGCAGATCGCGCCCAGCAAGTACTACGTGAACATCCTCCCGGGCGACTCGATCCACTATCGGTTCACGGCCGAGGTAGCGGGCGCCTTCATGTACCACTGCGGCACCGCACCGGTGGCCGCACACATCGCGAACGGCATGTACGGAGCGCTGATCGTGGACCCGCCGGGGCTGCGACGCGCGGCGAAGGAACTGGTCTTCGTGCAGAGCGAGTTCTACATGACGGCCAATCCCACCGGTCCCCGGTCGCTGGCGTGGGATCGCCTGCTGGGGCTGGCGCCAGACTACGTGACGTTCAACGGGCGCGCCGCGCAGTACGCCACGCACCCCATCCGGGTCAAGGTGAACGATCTGGTGCGCATCTACCTCGTGAATGCAGGTCCCAACCGCTTCTCGTCGTTCCACGTCGTTGGAGGGATCTTCGAACGCGTCTTCGTGGATGGCTCGCAGCGCTCCCCGCTGGAGGGGGTGCAGACGGTGGCGGTTCCGGTCGGAGGCGGATCGATCTTCGAGATCCGCCTCAAGCAGCCCGGGGAGTACCCGTTCGTCACCCACGCGTTTGCCGATGCGACCAAGGGGGCGGTGGGGGTGCTGCTGGCCGAGTGACTGCGTCGTGTGCGACGTCTCGACCCTGCGGCGCCGTCACGCCGATTGCGAGCTGACCGCCTAACGCGAACCGAACGTCCAGACGCGGCGGCTGCGTGCTACGCGGTGCGCGGCCCGCAGCCGCGGGGCATGGGCCGCCAGGAGGTCGCTGCGCGAGACGATCCCCACCACGCGGCGCGAACCGTCGCTGGCAATCACCGGCACGCGCCCCACGTGCTCGAGCACCATCACGTCAGCGACGTCGCGCAACGTGTTGTCCTCGTGCACGACCACCGGTGCGCGGCGCACCACCTGGCGGACAGCCAGGGCGTCGCCAGACGCAACGTCGACGAGGTCGCGCCGCGTCACCACGCCCACCAGGGCACCGCTGGCGTCGACGACCGGGAACCCCTGGTGCGTCGCGCCGTCGCCCCCCGCCGCCAGCCGCGCGCGCACGCTGGCCAGCGTCTCCTCCGCCGGCAACGTGACGACGGCGCGCGTTGCCACGTCGCCCACGCGCACCTGCGACAGGTGGTCCACGGCGTACTCGGTCTGCACGCTCACCCCGCGCCGGGCGAGCTTCTCCGTCATGATCGAGTTGCGGCTCACGAGGAGCGACGACAGGTAGGCGGCGGTGCAGGCGCCCAGGAGCGGGAGGAGCCCGACGGGTTGACGCGTGGTCTCGAAGGCGAAGACGATGGACGCCAGGAGGGCGTGCGACGCGCCAGCGAAGATGGCGGCCATGCCCACGAGACCGGCGATGCGCGCGTCCACGCCCAGCGCCGGCGCCACGGATGCGATCGCCGCTCCCGCCGTGGCGCCGATGCCGCTCCCGATCGTGAACAGCGGGGCCAGCGTCCCGCCGGACGTCCCGCTCCCGAGGTAGCACGACCACGAGATGAACTTGAGGATGGCCAGGAGGAGCAACGCGCGTCCCGTCAGCGACCCGGCGAGCGCTGCGACGATGTTGTCATAGCCCACGCCGAGCGTGCGCGGCTCGACGAGCCCCACCACCCCGACGACGAGCGCTCCGGCAATGGGCCACCACATCCAGTGCACGCCGAAGCGGTGGCCAAGCCGTTCGTAGCCGTCCTCGATGGCATAGGAGGCGCGCGTGATCCCCGCGGCCACGACCCCCATGATGAGCCCCAGCAGGGTGTAGACGGCGAGCGCGCTGCCGCGCGGTTGGGCCAGCAGCGGGATGGGGAAGGCGGGAGCGGCACCGACAAAGGCGATGCGCACCGCGGTGGCGGTGGCGGAGGCCAGCGCGACGGGAATGATCGACCGCGGACGGTACTCGAACAGCAGGAGTTCCACGGCGAGGAGGACGGCGCTGACGGGGCTCCCGAAGGTGGCGGACATCCCGGCGGCGGCCCCCGCGGCCAGAAGCACCTTGCGCTCGTCGGCGGTGACGTGGAGGAACTGACCGGCGAGCGACCCCAGGGCGCCGCCAGTTGCAATGATCGGCCCCTCGGCGCCGAACGGCCCTCCCGTCCCGATGGCGATGGCGGCCGACAGCGGCTTGAGGAAGAGGACGCGCGCCGAGATACGACTCTCGCCGAACAGCACCTTCTCCATCACCTCGGGAATGCCGTGCCCGCGGATGGCGCTCGACCCGTACCGCGCCATGAGCCCGACGGCGAGTGCCCCGGCCATCGGGGTGAGGAGGAGGACGAGCGGGCGATGCGTGCCGCCGCCAGGCGCAACGAAGGCGGTCGAGAGGCGGCCGTAGAAGGCGGCGTTGGTGACGAGGGCGATGATGGCCGTCAGCCCCTGAGCCGCCACCGCCGCCGCCACCGCGAGCACGAGGGCCAGGCACGAGAGCCAGACCGTGCGGCCGCGCACCGGCTCGTAGGCGGGCGGCGTGCGCCACTCCTCAGTCATTCCCGCCCCCTCCGCCAGATGCAAGGCGCCGTTTCCGTGGCCGGGAGTCCTCGCGCCTGTCTGCCAGTGGCGCCCTCCCGTCCGCCTCGAAGAACATCGCGGCGGGGACGTCACCGTAGCCCGCCCGTTCCAACCACTGCTCCAGCGCCCCGGCCACCGCCCACCGCTCGGCGTCGGTCATCGCCGCCAGCCCCAGGAGCAGCCGCTCCTGGGCGGTGGCGGAGTGCCGCGCCACGAGAGCGCGCCCGGTGCGCGTGAGCGTCAGCGCGCTGCGCCGCGCGTCGTCCGCGTGGGTCGCGCGCACCACGAGGCGACGCTCGACCAGCCGAGCCATCACCTCGGAGATGGTGCTCTGCCCCGCCAGGGTGCGGGCGGCCAGTTCGCTGATGGAGAGGCCGGGAGCGGCGGCGATCTGCCGCAGCAGGAAGAGCTGGGCGCCGCTGATGCTCGCCCCCCGCGCCGTCGTACGCGCCGACGCACTCAACACGCGCACGAGGCGGCGGAGCGCGTCCATGGCGCGGCGACCGGCTTGCTCATCGGGCGCCGGCGACTCGGCGGCGGTCGCGACAGGGCGGCGGGTGGCCGGAAGCCCGCTTCGGCGGGGGGACCGTCTGGAAATCGGCATGCCTCAAGATACATCGGTACCGATATAATGTCGCTGCCCTTGCCCCGGGGCGGTGCTCGTCCTCCCGCCACCCCCCGGCGCCTCCCTCTCCCACCGCCGGGCGCGGCGCGCGATGTTATCGCCCCATGCCCGACATCAACCCGCTCGCCCACCAGCACGCCGAGATCCGCGCCGCCGTCCGCGCGGTGTGCGAGCCGTTCGACTCGCGCTATTGGCAGCAGGTCGAGCGCGACGGCGATTATCCGGAAGCCTTTGTCCGGGCGCTCACCGCGGCGGGGTGGCTCTCGGCGCTGATCCCCGAGACGTATGGCGGCGGGGGACTCTCGCTCACCGAGGCCTCGGTCATTCTCGAGGAAATCAACCGCTCGGGGGCCAACTCCGGGGCCTGCCACGCGCAGATGTACACGATGGGGACGGTGCTGCGGCACGGCTCTGACGACCAGAAGGCGCGCTACCTGCCAGCGATTGCGGCTGGCGAGCTGCGCCTGCAATCGTTTGCCGTCACCGAGCCGGTCACCGGCACCGACACGACACGGACGCGCACCACGGCGGTGCGCCGCGGCGACCGCTACGTGGTGAACGGGCAGAAGGTCTGGATCTCGCGCGTGCAGCACTCGGACCTCATGCTCCTCCTGGCGCGCACCACGCCGCTGGAGCAGGTGAAGACGAAGTCGCACGGGCTCTCGGTCTTCCTGGTCGACCTGCGCGGCGCCGAGTCGCGGGGGCTGCGCGTTCGCCCCATCGAGAACATGGTGAACCACGAGACGAACGAACTGTTCTTCGAGGATTTCGAGGTTCCTGCGGAGAACCTCATTGGCGAGGAAGGGATGGGCTTTCGCTACATCCTGGACGGGATGAACGCCGAGCGCATCCTGATTGCCGCCGAGTGCATTGGCGACGGCTACTGGTTCATCGATCGCGCGCGTCGTTATGCAGCGGAGCGCGTCGTCTTCGATCGTCCCATCGGGCAGAACCAGGGGGTGCAGTTCCCGATCGCGCAGGGCTACGCCCGCGTGCGTGCGGCGGACCTGATGCGTTACGAGGGTGCGCGCCTGTTCGACGCCGGCGCACCGTGCGGCGCCGAGGCGAACATGGCAAAGCTCCTGGCCGCCGAGGCCTCGTGGGAGGCGGCGAACACGTGCCTGCAGGTGCACGGTGGCTTTGGCTTTGCCGCCGAGTATGATGTGGAGCGCAAGTTCCGGGAGACGCGCCTCTACCAGGTGGCGCCAATCTCGACCAACCTCATCCTGTCCTATCTTGGGGAGCACGTGCTTGGGCTCCCTCGGTCCTTCTAGCGCCTGGCCCCAACGGGCCAACGGAGTCGCTCTCCCCAATGCCGCCGATGGTTTCCCGACTTGCCCGCAGCATGTTGTTTGTCCCGGCCTCGCGCCCGGACATGGTTGCCAAGGCCGCGCGCAGCGACGCCGACGCCGTCTGCCTGGACCTGGAGGACGCCGTTGCGCCTGACCAGAAGGAGGCGAGCCGCGCGCTGGTGGTGGAGGCGCTGACGACGCTCGACTTCGGCCATCGCACGCGCATGGTGCGCGTGAACGCGCTCGACACGATGTACACGTACCGCGACGTGATCGAGGTGGTGGAGGGGGGAGGGGCGCACCTGGACGTGATCATGCTCCCCAAGGCGGGGGGGGCCGCCGACGTGCAGTTCCTCGACCGGCTGCTGACGCAGGTGGAGGCTCGATGCGGCATTCCGCATCGCATCGGGATCGAGGCGCAGGTGGAGACGGCGTCGGGGTTCGTGCACCTGGCGGCCATCGCGGCCAGCTCGCCGCGCCTGGAGGCGCTGATTTTCGGGATGGGCGACTATGCGGCGTCGATGCAGATGCCGCTGGGCAACATTGGTGTCGAGGACGAGCACGACGCCGCCTACGGGGCGCACCGCTGGCACGCGGTGATGCACGGGATCGTGGCGGCGGCACGCGCCCACGGGTTGCGGTGCATGGATGGCCCTGTCGCCAGCTACAAGGACGAGGAAGCGCTGCGGCGCGCCTGCGGCGTGGCGCGGGCCATGGGCTTCGACGGCAAGCAGTGCATCCACCCGCTGCAACTGTCGGTCGTGAACGCCGCCTTCTCGCCCGGCGAGCAGGAGGTGCAACGCGCGCGCGAGGTGGTGGCGCGCTACGAGGCGTCGGCGGGAGCGGGCGTGGGCGCCGTTGCATCCGGCGGGATCATGATCGACGCGGCCAACCTGCGCATGGCGCAGGTGACGCTCCGCGCCGCCGAGGCGCGCGCGCGCGCCGACCAGGAGCGTGGACGATGAGCGGCTCGAGCGAACAGGGCGGGCGCTGCTACGAGGACTTCCACGTGGGGCTGGTGATGCGCCACCCGCTGGGGCGCACGGTGAGCGAGGTGGACAACACCTGGTTCACCCTCCTCACCGCCAACACGAACCCCATCCACTTCGACAAGCACTACGCCGCGCAGACCGAATTCGGCCAGCCGCTGATGAACTCGACCTTCACCCTGGCGCTCGTCGTCGGGCTCTCGGTGAGCGACATCTCGCGCAATGCCGTGAACCTGGGATGGGACGAGGTGCGGCTCCCCGCGCCGGTGGTGGCGGGCGACACGATCTACGCCCAGAGCGAGGTGCTGGCGATGCGCGAGTCGGCGTCGCGCCCCACGATGGGGATCGTCGAGGTGCGCACCACCGGCTTCAAGCAGGACGGCACGGTCGTCATCACCTACCGCCGCACCATCCTCGTCTACAAGCGCGGACATGCGCCGGTGCGCCCCAATCCGACGCCGGCGGCCTAACGCTGTCGCCGGACGTTACGTATCACTTCGCGGGACAACGTCAACGGAGTACGAGCGGAGGAACTGAGCATGAACCGGAGAAACTTCGTCGCATCGTCGGCACTGGGGACGTTGGGAGCCGCGGCTGGACGCCTCGGGCTCGGCGCCGCGAGCGGTCCACTCGATCGCATGGCGAGTGAGCTTGAGCGCACGGCCGCTCCGCGCGCCGCCACGCGCAAGATCCTCATTGCGGGCGGTGGCTACCGCACGGCCTTCATCCGCTACATGGCGCAGCTGACGGGAAAGGCGCGGCCGCGCATCTGCTTCCTCCCCACCGCCTCCGCCGACTCGCCGCAGGGGATCATCTCCTTCTACGAGTCGTGCGCCCCGCTCAACGTCGAACCGTTCCATCAGGCGTCGTTCATCGCCAGCACGCGGCAGGACAAGAGCTGGGAAGAAGTCCTCCTCTCGGCCGATGGCATCGTCTGCTCCGGCGGCAACACGCTCAACCAGCAGGCCATCTGGAAGGCGCAGGGGATCGACCTCGTGCTCAAGCAGGCGTGGGACCGCGGGATCGTCCTCGGTGGCGCCAGCGCTGGCTCGTTATGCTGGTTCGAGGAAGGAACCACGGATTCGCGCCCCAGGGAACTCACCATCGTCCAGTGCCTTGGCTTTCTCAAGGGGAGCCACTCGCCGCACTATGACGCCGAGCCCGGGCGGCGCCCGCTGTACCAGAAGCTGATTGGCTCGGGGCAGATGAAGCCGGGCTACGCGTGCGACAACGACGCGGGGATCTACTTCGAGGACAACGAGGTCAAGCGCGTGGTGCACACGCGAGCCGCGGCCAAGGTGTACTACGTGAGCGTCGTGGGCGGAAAGGTCGTGGAGAAAGTCATGGAGCCGGAGATGATTTCGTGAAGTGGCGTCTGGCGCTCGTCCTCGCGCTGGCGGTTGCCGTTGCACCTCCTGCGCGCATGCTCGGCGCGCAGGGCGACGGTGCGCCGCGCGGGGCGCTGTTCATCGTGGGAGGAGGGCCGCAGCCGCAAGCGCTGGTGGAGGAGTTCGTGCGGCTGGCGGGAGGGGCGGGGCGCGCTCGCGTCGTGGTCTTCGCGATGGCGAGTGCGAGCGGACAATCCAGCGGTGAGGAGAAGGCGCGCGCCTTGCGCGCCATGGGCGTCGACGCGGAGAACATCTGGATCGATCGCGGTGGTGCCGACGACAGTGCCGTGGTGCGTCGCGTGCGCCAGGCAACCGGGATCTGGTTTGGCGGGGGCGACCAGTCGCGGTTGACGGCCGCGCTCGCCGGGTCGGCGACGGCCCAGGCTATCGCCGAGCGTTATCGCGAGGGCGCGGTGGTTGGCGGGACTTCGGCAGGGGCGGCGGTCATGTCGGCGGTGATGATCACTGGCGAGGAGCGACATCCGGGTGGAGTGCGTCCGGACACGGCGTTGGCGTTTGGCGTGCTCATGCGCGACAACGTCGTCACGGCCGACGGCTTTTCCCTGATCTCCAACGCGATCATCGACCAGCACTTCGTGCGGCGCCGGCGTCACAATCGCCTCATCTCGCTGGTGCTGGAGCGCGCGCCGCATCTGGGCGTCGGCATCGACGAGTCGACGGCGCTCGTGGTCGAGGCGGGCGGCGGCTGGCGCGTCCTGGGCGAGAGCGTGGCGGTGATCTACGACGCGCGCCGGGCCGAGGTGACGGCCGGTGGCACGCTGGGGGCGAGCGGTGTGACGATGCACGTCCTCCCCTCGGGAAGCCGGTTCGAACCCGGGACCGGGCGCGCACACCTCGCGCCGCGTCGCTGACGAGGCGCGCGGCGGCCACGCCTCCGCAGGGCGAGGGGCGCGCGGCCGGGGGCCGTCTACCTATTGCGGCTGCGCGGGAATCTACTCAACATGTTCGCTTCCCCCGGCCGGCGCGTCGAATCGCTGGACGTGCAAGCGATTGCGCGTCCGTAGTCCGGTCCGCGGGGCGTGACGAACGGAACGCCGCGCAGGCAGCGCCACGGATCCTCTGCCATGGCGCCGCGCGGCCATCTAGGGAGGAATCGAATGAGACGTCGTGTGTGGTCCGCATGGCTCGTCGCCGCGGGGTGTCTGGCGACTTCACTAGTCCCGTCATCTGCCGCAGCGCAGGCGACGGGGTTCATCCGGGGAACGGTCGTCGATTCTGCGTCGCGACGGCCTATCGAGGGGGTGCAGGTGGTGCTGGCGGGGTCGACGTTGGGAGGCGTGACGGGGGCTGACGGCCGTTACGTCATCCGCAGCGTCCCGGCCGGAAACTACACCGTGCGCGCCACGCGCCTGGGCTTTGGGCCGGCGCAGCGCGGGGTCACGATCGCGGCGCTCGACACCGCGGTCGCCGACTTCACGCTTCGCGCCGCGGCGCTCAACCTGTCGCAGGTGGTCGTGGTCGGCTACGGCACGGCGAATCGCCGCGAGGTGACGAACGCGGTCACCACGGTACGCAGCGAGGAGCTGGTCAACATGCCGGTTGCCAGCGTCGAGGCCGCGTTGCAGGGCAAGGCGGCCGGGCTGCAGGTGATCCAGAATGCCGGCAACCCCGGCAACGGCATCTCGGTTCGCGTCCGCGGCTCGTCGTCGCTCTCGGCGGGGAACCAGCCGCTGTACGTCATCGACGGCATCCCCATGCTGCGCGAAAGCTATTCGCAGTTAGGGATGGGCGGGCAGGACGTAAGCGCCGTGAGCGGGCTGAGCCCGGACGAGATTGCCTCGATCGACGTCCTCAAGGACGCGTCGGCCTCGGCCATCTACGGCTCGCGCGGCTCCAACGGTGTCGTGCTCATCACCACCAAGCGCGGCCAGGCGGGGCGTCCCAAGATCACCTTCAACGGCTACTACGGATCGCAGGACCTGTCGAAGAAGGTCAACATGCTCAATGCCAAGGAGTATGTGGCCTACTTCAACGAGGCGGCCCGGAACGACGGCTACGGCGAGGACGAACTCCCGTTCGTGGCCGGTGTCGACGATACGATCAACACCGACTGGCAGGAGGCGGTCCTGCAGACGGCGCCCGTCTATGATCTCTCGGTGGGGATGACCGGCGGGAGCGAGCGCGTGTCGTACTTCGTCTCCGGCGCCTTCTTCAACCAGAAGGGAATCCTCCTCGGCTCGCAGTACCGCCGCGCCAACATCCGCGCCAACCTCGACTTCTCGCCTAACTCCAAGCTGAGCGTGCGGACGTCGATCGGGCTGGGGCGCGAGGCCAACGTGCGCAACGAGAACGACAACACCATCGACGGCGTCGCCACCAACGCGCTGGCCAATCAGCCTAACGTGCGCGTGCGCAACGCCGATGGGTCGTTCACCTCGACCGACGACGGCCTCGAGTACACGAACCCCGTTGCCCTCGGCGCGCTGGACAACGCCGAGTCGCGCACGCTGCGCGCGATGGGGAACACCGAGATGTCGTACGCGTTCACCGACCGCCTGCGCCTCAACGGGCGCGTGGGCGTGGACATGCTCAACCTGCGCGACCTGCGCTGGAACTCGCCGCTCATCATCGGGACCTATGCCGCCAGCGCCAATGGCGTGGCGCAGCAGGGGAACACGACGGTGAGCCGCTATGTGGCCGAGACGTTCCTGCAGTTCGACGTCCCCGGGCAGCGCTTTGGCCAGTTGTCGCTGGTTGGTGGCTCCGGCGTCGAGTACAACTCCGTCGAGAACGACTTCCTGCAGGGCGAAGGGTTCGGGAGCACGCAGTTCCGCTACCCGGGGAATGCCGGCAAGGTGACGTCGTACGACGGCGGGCGCACCGACAACAACCTCGCCTCGTTCTTCTCCCGTGCCAACTGGTCGCTGCGCGACAGGTACTTCGCCAGCGCCAGCGTGCGCACCGACGGCTCGTCGCGCTTTGGCAAGAACAACCGCTACGGCACCTTCTCGTCGGCGTCGTTCGGCTGGTCGCTGTCCGACGAGTCGTGGCTGTCGGCGATCAGGAAGGCCGGCGACCTGAAGCTCCGCGTGAGCTACGGCGAGACCGGGAACCAGGGGATTCCGGACGACTTCGCCCCGCTGGCGCGCTTTGGCAAGGCCAACTACGCCGACGCCCCGGGCATTGCGCCGTCGTCGCTGGCCAACCCCGACCTGCGCTGGGAAACCACGCGCGAGTTCGACATCGGCCTCGACTTCTCGATGTTCTCCGGTCGCATCGGGCTCGTCGCCGACCACTTCAGCAAGAAGACCGACGACCTCCTCGTGCTGCGCCCGATCACCTCGACGAGCGGCCTCACGAGCGTGTACGACAACATCGGCAACATCGAGAACCGCGGCTGGGAGTTCCAGCTCAACACCGAGCCCATTCGCGAATCGCGCGCCGGCGGCTTCAGCTGGAATTCCGACTTCAACATCTCGTTCATGAAGAACGAGGTCACCGCGCTGTATCGCGACGAGCCGTTCAACAGCGGTATCCGCAGCGTGAACCGCGTCGAAGTTGGGCAGCCGCTGGGCGCCTTCCAGACGCTGCGCTTCAAAGGCGTCGATCCGCAGACCGGCGACGCGATCTACGATGACGTGAATGGCGACGGCGAAATCACCGCCGACGACCGCACCATCGTCGGGTCGCCGCACCCGAAGTACTTCGGCGGCTGGACCAACACGCTCAACTGGAAGGGGTTCGACCTGCGGTCGTTCGTGCAGTTCACGCAGGGGAACAAGGTCTTCAACGCGATCCGCATCTTTGCGGATGACGGGGGCTACTACTTCGACAACAAGCTGAGGGACTCCTACGTCAAGCGGTGGCAGAAGCCGGGCGACATCGCCGAGCAGCCGCGCCTGAGCTACGACGGCGTGTCCGGCGCGCGCGACGTGTCGAGCCGCTTCGTCGAGGACGGGTCGTACGTCCGCCTGCAGGAAGTCTCGCTGGGCTACCGCCTCCCGCGGTCGCTGGCACGCACGCTCAACCTGGATGAAGCGCGCTTCTTCGTCTCCGGGCGCAACCTCGTGACCTGGACCGACTACACCGGCTTCAACCCCGACGTCAACAGCAACGGCTCGAGCGCGTCGATCTCGCTCGGTACCGACTTCTACGCCTACCCGCTGGCCCGGACGATCTCGTTCGGCCTGCGCGGTTCGTGGTGAGGACGACGACGATGCCTACACACATCATGCAGACACTCCTGCGGCGCCGCGTGGCGCCCACGTTCCTGGCCGCGCTGCTCTCGGTGGCGGCGGGGTGTGACAAGACGCTGACTGTCGAACCGACCACGCAGGTCGAGGAGACGCAGGCCATCATCGACGGGCCGAGCGCCCGCGCGGCGCTCGCTGGTGCGTATGACGCGCTCCAGGACGGGTCGTACTACGGCGGCGACTTCCTCTTCATCACCGACCTCGCCTCCGACGACGTGGCGCACGTGGGGACCTTCACCACGTTCGCCGACGTCGACCAGGCGGTGACGGCCGCCGACAACAGCACGCTGGAAGGGATCTGGGACGCCATCTACATCGCGATCGGGCGCGCCAACACGCTCATCGCCAAGATCCCCGCGGTCACGCAGCTCAGCGACGACGAACGCAAGGACATCGTGGGGCAGGCGCACCTGATTCGCGCGCTGAGCTACCACAACCTCGTGAAGCTCTGGGGGCCGGTCCCGATTCGCCTCGCGCCGCCGGTGTCGCTCAACGAACTGGCCAACACCGAGCGTGCCACGGTTGCCCAGGTGTACACGCAGATCCTGGCCGACATCAACCAGGCGTCGCAGCTGCTGAGCAGCGACTTCCGCACCACCTCGGCGTCGTACGTGGCCGCCGAGGCGATCAAGTCGCGCGTGCTGCTGTACCAGGGGAACTGGGCGGCAACGGTCACCGCGGCCGACAAGGTGATCGACGAAGGGCTCGAACTGGCGCCGAGCTTCTCGTCGCTCTTCCAGCCGCAATCGGAAACGCCGGAAGACATCTGGCGCGTGGCGTTCACCGCCACCGAGTACAACCTGTCGGGGTACTACTACCTGTCCAAGGCACTCGGCGGTCGCTACGAGATTGCGCCGACAGCGTCGCTCAACAACGCCTACGAGAGCGGTGATGAGCGCCTGTCGTGGAGCATCCAGCGCGACAGCCGCAACCGTCGTTTTGGCGCCAAGTGGCGCACGACGGAAGGGGCCGAGGACCTGCACGTCATCCGCTTTGCCGAAGTGCTGCTCAACAAGGCCGAGGCGCAGGCCATGCTGGGCGATCTGGATGGCGCGGTGACGACGTACAACGAGTTGCGCGTCCGCGCGGGGCTGGCTCCGCATCAGTTGGGAGTCGACGTCTCGTCGCAGACCGAGGTGCGCAACGCGGTGTGGCTGGAGCGCCGTCGCGAGCTGGCGTTCGAGGGCGATCGTTGGGCCGACCTCGTGCGCACGCAGCGTGCGGCGACCGTGCTCAACATCCCGTCGTTCAGGACGCTGTTCCCGATTCCGCAGAACGAGATCGACGTGGCGCCGAAGATCATTCAGAACTCGGGGTACTGAGGGGCGGACGGGGGACGGGGGGCGGGAGACGGGAGTTTGGGGGTGCGCGGTTCACCACTTTCCACCGTCTGCCGTCCACTGTCCACTGTCCACTGTCCCCACTTAGTCCGATGAACGAAAGCGGGCGGCTTCCGAAGGTTGGGAGCCGCCCGCTTCGTTTGCGCAGGGGAAGAGCGCCTAACGCGGTCAGTTCACGCGGACCCAGGCGACGTAGCGCGAGCGGTCGATCCGGGCGGTGTCGTGGGGATGGGGGGCGAGGGAGAGAAGCGTGACCTTGTGTCCCCAGCCGCTCCCGCTCTTGGGCTCCAGGGTGGTGTGGAGCGAGAGAACGTACGACGCGGCCTTGCACCCTTCCTTGTAGCACCCCGGGTGCACGGCGATGGTCGCGACGGCGTCGCCAGCCCAGACGCATTGCACGTTGCTCGGGCAGCGCGAGTCGCTGGGGACGTCGGTGAGCGTCATCCACACGTCCTCGACGTGGACATCCCTCCCGATGAGGAGCGGAATGGAGTCGGCCGCCTGCTGCAACGTGAAGTCGAACTCCGGGGTCAGCGGGTTCGCGCCCTGCCTGCCGCAGGCGGACGCTGCCATCAGGGCGAGGAAGGTGATGAGACGTCTGGGCATCGTTCCTCCTGAAAGTCGCCGGCGTCGGTGCATGTGGAGACATGTCGAAGCGCGCCATGAGCACGACGGGCGGCTCCCGTCAATTGTAGCACATTCGGGGCGCGAAACGGTTCGCCGGGAGGTCCTTCGCCATCAGGTTCGCCCGGACAGTGAGTGCCACCAGGTGGGCGTCGAATGCTCAGGCGCGTGCGCCGGGGGGCGAGCGTAGCGCCGCTGCAGGCGGTAGCTTCTGGCCATGCCGACCGAGACGCCGTACTCCGACGCGACGCTCTGCGCGCTCCTGGACGCGCACCAGATTCCCTACCAGCGCGCCGACCACCCGCCGGTCTTCACCTGCGACGAGGCGAACCGCCTCGTCCCTGAATCGCTGGGGGGCGAGCAGACCAAGAATCTCTTCCTGCGCGACGGGAAGGGGAGGCGCCACTGGTTGGTCGTGACTTCGTGCGCCAAGGCGGTGGACTTGAAGGCGCTCGCCCCGCGCATCGGCGCCGATCACCTGAGTCTGGGCTCGCCGGAGCGGTTGATGAAGTACCTGGGGCTCACCCCCGGCGCCGTGACCCTCTTCGGGATCGCCAACGATCCCACGCACGACGTCACGCTCTTCATCGACCGCGACGTCTGGAACACCGAGCGGTGGCGCTGTCACCCGATGGTGAACTCGGCGACGCTGGTGATCACGCGTGCCGATGCCCAGCGCTTTGCGCAGCTGACGGGGCACGACATGCACCTGGTCGACGTCCCGGTGCGGGGCGTGTGAGGAGTGGAAGGTGAAGCAGCGCGTGCACGACGCCGGCGCCTGCTCTCCCGTCGGCGTTTCCTCGCACGCGCTTGCCGACCGCGCGACTTCGTGAGAGGTTCTGCGCGCCTCCTCCAGGACGACCTGCCCATGCGCCGTGCGTCGCTCGTGGCCCGCGTGCCGTTGCTCCTCTCGTTCGTCGCCGCCTTCGTCGTGTGCGTCACCGCGTTCGTCGCTGCGCTTGCGCCGACGGTTGCGGCGCAGGCGCCGGCGCAACCTGCCGCCGGCGCTCCTTATCCGCGACCGAAGGGAACGCACGAGGTCGACGTCGAACGCAACGTCATGATTCCGATGCGCGATGGCGTGCGGCTGGCGACCGACATCTATCGCCCGAGAGGGGTGGCGGGGCAGCTCCCCACGATCCTGATCCGGCTCCCCTACAACAAGGCAGCGTATCGCGCGGCGACGGTTCCGGCCGACTTCTTTGCCTCGCACGGCTACGCGGTGGTGGTGCAGGATGTGCGCGGGAAGTTCGCCTCGGAGGGAACGTTCCGCGTATACGAGGGCGACGTCACCGACTGGCCCGACATGTTCGACTGGATCGGGGCGCAGCCGTGGTCGACGGGGAAGGTGGGGACGTATGGCTGTTCCTATCTGGGCGAGGGGCAGATCATCGCCGCGCAGTCGCGCCACCCGCGCCATGTTGCGGCCATCGCGCAGGCGGCGGGGGGGAACCTGGGGCGCGTGGGGCGGCGCCGACAGTTCTGGGGCTCGGTGGAAGGGGGGGCGTTCTCCATCTCGATCAACTTCGGCTGGATGCCGGTCTTTGCCTCGACGAAGAAGGGGGCCAAGCCGATGCCTAACGTCGACCTCGCCTCGTTCTTCCGTACGCTCCCGGTGATCGACATGACCGATCGCGCCGGCTCGCCGTCGTGGGACTGGCGCAACTTCCTCGAGCGCTCGCCCGACGACCCGTGGTGGGACCGGCAGGGTTACCTCACCGCGAGCGACAGCGTGGGAGTGGCGACGCTGCACGTCTCCTCCTGGTACGACCTGGCCGCCGAGGCGCTCGAGACGGCCGGAATCTTCCGCCGGAACGCGATCAACGAGCGCGCGCGCAACGGGCAGTATGCGATCATCTCGCCCACGGTGCACTGCGCCTCGGAGGGGGCCAGCGCGCAGACGAAGGTCGGCGACCTGGACGTGGGCGATGCGCGCCTGCACTACTGGGAGACCTACCTCGCCTGGTACGACAAGTGGCTGCGCGGCAACGAACGGGCGCTGGATGCCCTGCCCAAGTTCCAGTACTACACGATTGGCAGGGGTGCGTGGCAGTCGTCGGATCGCTGGCCGGTGGCGAGGATGCGCGCCACCGCGTGGTATCTCGACTCCGACGGCGGCGCGAACTCACGGCGCGGCAACGGCCGCCTGGTGGGCGCCGTACCTCGGCGCGCGGCGAGCGACACCTTCACGTATGACCCAAACAATCCCGTGCCGGCGCGCGGCGGGTCGATCTGCTGCACGGGGAACCCGAAGGACGTCCCCGGGTCGTTCGACAACGCCGACATCGAAGAGCGTCCGGACGTGCTCGTCTACACGGGCGAAGCGCTGCGCGAGGGGCTCGAAATCACGGGGCCAATCACCGCCGAGCTTCACCTTTCGTCGGACGCGCCCGACACCGACGTCACCGTGAAACTCCTCGACGTCTTCCCCGACGGTCGCGTGATGAACATCCAGGAAGGGATCACGCGCGTGCGCTACCGCGACGGCTTCGACAAGGCGCGCATGATGGAGGCCGGAAAGGTCTACAAGGTCCCCGTCGACCTGCATGCGACATCGTGGTTCCTCCCGGCGGGGCATCGCCTGCGCCTCGAGGTGTCGAGCTCGAACTTTCCGCGCTTCGACCGCAACCTCAACACCGGCGGCAACAATTACGACGAAGTGACGTGGAAGGTGGCGCGCAACGCGATACATCACGCGGTGGCGCATCCGTCGCGACTGGTCCTTCCCGTGGTGCGGTAGGAAGCTTCCCGTAGCGCCCGGCAGGGGGGCGACATGGACGGTGCGAGCGGTGTTGCGGCGGGGAGGGCATGGCGCGGCGGCGCGGGGGCGGCGAAGTTGGAGGGGATGATGCCCGCCCCCTCTCGCCCTCGCCCCGCCGCACGCGCGGCCACACTCGCCCTCCTCGCTGCCGTTGGCGTTGGCGCAGCGGGCGCCGTCGCGTGCAACAGCGACTCGGTGGTCTCGAACAACTCCGGGGGGATCTCGCTGGGGAATCCGAGCTACGTGCTGGGGATCCCGACGGCGGTGAGCGTGCGGCAGCGCGCCACGACGATCCTTCCGGTGACGATCGTGCGCACCGACTACACCGGCCCCGTCTTCGTCACCTTCACCGGGCTCCCGAAAGGGGTGACGGCCCCCACGCTGAGTTCGACGTCGACCGACGCGATGTCCATCACGCTGTTCGCCGATTCGACCTCTGTGCCCGGTGTCACCGCGGTGACGGTCAACTCCTCGGGCGTCGATGTCGCGAGCCGTACGGCGACGTTTCAGCTCACGGTCGCTGCGAACCCATAGGCGGATGGATGGGATGATGCGACACCTCGCACGCTGGCTCGTGTCACTGGCAGTGCTTGCGGCGCTTGCCCCAGCGGGCGGCTGCGCCAGCGGTGCAATGGGTGCGCGTGCGCACGCTGAGGCGGCACCGGCGACTCCTCTACTCGCGCCGCCGGCCGAGCCGTCGCTGACGGCATTGGCTGCCAACGCGCGACCGTCGGGGGGCCCCGCCAGCGATGGCGCGTCGCCGTGCGCGGGGTGCGCGGCGTCGTCGCTCTCTGCCGACGAGGAGAGCCTTCTCGCGCGCCGCATCGCCGAACTCAAGGAGAAGGGCGGGGTGTGCGCGACGTATGCGGGGGTGCTGGAGCGATCGTATCGCTCGGGGCAGATCACCGTTCGACCCTACATGTGGAGAGTGGGGTCGCAGTTGGCGTCGGGCGAGGCGCGCCCCGACGGGATGATCTTCCTTGCCCGCGAGATCGACGCGCTCAACGTGGGGCGCCGCACCTTCGATGAGCTGCTGTGGACGCTGGAGCACGAGGCGGCGCACATTGCCTTCAACCTCGACGCCCCGTTCGACCGTGCCCCTGGCGATCGCGCCGACGCCATGGTCAAGAGCTGCCGCGGCTGACCCGACTCGGCGGGCCGCTCGCGCGCCCTCGCGGCGACCGTCCTCCCCTACCTAACGACATCCCAACACGCCCGATGCCTTCCGATCGTCGCACCTTCCTCCGGCAGTCGGCCCTGGCCACCGGTGCCCTCGCGTTGCATGGCCGTGGCGCCAGCGCGCTGGAGTTGCCGCTGACTCGCGCGGCGGCGCACGCGCTCCCCCGGCGCGCCGAGGCGCCGCTCCGCATCCTCATCCTTGGCGGCACCGGCTACATCGGCCCCGAGCAGGTGACCTATGCGCGCGCGCGGGGGCACACGCTCACGCTCTTCAACCGCGGCAAGACCAACCCGGCGCTCTTTCCCGACGTCGAGAAGCTGCAGGGGGATCGCAATGCAGCTGGCGGACTGGATGCGCTCAAGGGGCGCACGTGGGACGTGGTCATCGACAATCCGGCGACAAAGCCGCAGTGGATCGTGGACGCGGCGGCGGTGCTCAAGGGAAGGGTGGGGCACTACGTCTACGTCTCCAGCACAGGGGTATACGCCAACAGCGACACCGTGGCGCCTGACGAGCGTTCACCGCTCCTCCCGCCAGCTCCCATCAGCGGCCCGGAGGCCGACCAGGCGGGATTCGGCCAGCGCAAGGCGCGCTGCGAACAGTTGGTGCAGGAGGCCTTCCCGGGGCAGAGCACCATCGTCCGCCCCGGGCTCATCGTGGGCCCCGGCGACCTCACCGACCGCTTCACCTACTGGCCTTGGCGCATCGAGAACGGGGGAGAGATCATTGCGCCCGGCAGCTTCGACGACCCGGTGCAATGGATCGACGTGCGCGACCTGTCGCAGTGGATGATCCGCGTGGCCGAACAGCGCAGCTTCGGCACCTTCAACGCCGTCGGTCCGGCCACGCCCATCGGCATCGGCGGGATGCTCTGGGGGATCAAGGGGTGCTTTGCCAACGACGCGCGCTTTACCTGGATCCCGCAGCCATTCCTCACCGAGCAGAAGGTGAGATCGTGGGTGGAGATGCCGGTGTGGGCCTACAAGGGGGCGAGCACGTGGGCGTACTGCACCAGCAAGATGGATCGCGCGATTGCTGCCGGGCTCACCTTTCGCCCGCTCGCCGAGACGGTGCGCGACGGGATGGCCTGGTATCACTCGCGCCCCGCCGACCAGCAGGAGAAGTTGCGCGCCGGGATCACCATGGAGCGCGAGCGCGAGGTGCTGGCGCTCTGGACCCGCCGCGCGGGGGCGTGATCGATACCGGTGAGCGTGCCGCTGCAGCGGACTCGACGATGTCAGTGGGTGCCGACGTGATGGGAACCTGTCGCGTTGGCGCCTGTACTTGTGAGGCGTTGCTGTCACGCGTTCGATAGCGCCCTGGAGGATCCATGGACATCACCGACACGCACAACTGGAGCCCGACAACCGCAGCGCTGCATCGGGCATTTGGAGAGACGGTGCGTTCGCTGGGCGGGGCGGTGCTGGACGCGGAGGATGCCGGCGCGGTGATGTATGCGCGCGCTGTCCTCCCCGATGTGGCAGAGGTTCGCCGGGGCGACGGGGTGCAGGGTGGCGTGGCCGTGCGCGTGGTGGAGGGCGAGATCTTCGTGCACCCGTACATCCTGCGGCAGGTTTGCGCCAACGGGGCGGTGCGCACCTACGCCATCGGGACGCGCGTGGTCGAACGCGTGGAGGCGCCGGCGCGGGTCGCCGCGGCGCAACAGCCGGCGATTGCGTCGGCGCTCACCGCCTTCGAGGAGGCAGTGCGGCAGGCCGCGGCGCCGGAGCGCTTTGCCGATGGGGTGCGCGAGATGCGGTCGGCGATCGACATTCGCGCATCCGCGGCCATCGAGCGCCTGCGCCTCCGTGCGCTCGTGCTGGCGCTCCCCGAGCAGGGGCTGGCCGGCGAATTGAGGCGGGCAATGATGCCGCTCCTGTCGCACGCGCTGACCCCGGGGGTGGATGGCGACCGATCGGCCTACGCGTTCGCCAACGCGGTGACGGCGGCGGCGCGGGAGGTCGGGAACCCCGCCCTTCGCTGGGCGATGGAGGAGTACGGGGCGGCCGTCTTCGGGGCGACGATCCTCGAACATTCGCCGCCGCGCGCCGCGGCGTGGCACTCGCCCGCCCCGCCGCAGTCCACCGAGGGTCGTTAGGCTTCACCCCGCGCGGCGGGGGGCGACGAACCGGCGTGACTGGCGCTCGTAGGCGTGCGCCATGGCCAGGAGCTGGGCGTCCTCTCCCGGCAGTCCAACGATGGAAAGGTTGAGTGCCGGCATCCCATCGCTCCCCATCCCGGCGGGAACGGAGATCTCGGGGAGGCCGAGGAAGTTCCCGTAGCCGAGTGGGGTGCGCACGTCGGGCCAGGGGTCGACCGCGCGCGGCGCATTGAACGGCATGGTGGGATACACCAGGGCGCGTATCCCGGCCACGCGCATCGACTCGGCGAGCAGGGCGACCACCTCGCGCCGCGAGCGGGCAAAGGAGCGCCCGGCGGGATCGTCGGCCATCGACTGCGTGAGCAGTGGAACGCAGGCCTCGAACGTCTCCGGGAGGACGTCGTAGAAGGCGCGATAGGCGGCGTAGCCGCGCCGCACGCCCTCCAGCGCCTCGTTGGTGCTGGCGGTGCGCCCGGCGAAGTAATGGAGCAGCGCGGCGGCGGTGGGCGCCGGAGACCGGGAGTCGGGGACGGCGTCGCCGCGTGCCGCGGCGCGCTGGGTAAACAGGTCGCGGACGTTGACGCGCGTGACGGGGGCGTCGAAGGCATCGACCGTGGCGCCGGCGAGGCGCAGGTCGCCTAACGCGCGGTCCCACGCGGCGAGCGCCTCGGGGGTCATCTGGGCGCGCGGGGCGTGCACCTCCACGATCCCGAGCCTGGTGTTGGCCAGCGCCGTGTCGGACAGCCGGGGGAGCGCGCCCCCCGCCCACCGCTGGGCGAGCGCCAGCGGGTCCGAGCGGTCGGCGCCGGCGATGGCCGCCAGCAGCAACGCGGCGTCGGCCACCGTCCGCGCCAGCGGCCCGTGCGTGTCGAGGTACGGCCACGTGGGAATCACGCCGGTGCGCGGCACCAGGCCGAAGGTCGGCTTCATCCCCACCACACCGGTGAATTGCGCCGGGATGCGGTTCGAGCCCCCGTCGTCGGTGCCTAACGCGGCGAACGCCATCCCCATCGCCACCGCCACCGCCGAGCCAGCGCTCGACCCGCCCGGCGTCTTCGTCCCCGTGGCATCGTGCGGGTTGCGCACCTGCCCCGTGTGGCTGCTCGTCCCGTTGCCGCGATAGGCAAAATCGTCGGCGGCCGTCTTCCCCAGCACGATGGCGCCGGCGGCGCGCATCCGTTGCACCTCCAGCGCGTCGCGCCTCACCCCCTCCGGAAAGAGACGCGCCCACTCGGCGCTCGAGGCGGTCGTTGGGAGGGCGCGCATGTCATAGATCGACTTGGCGAAGAGCGGGACGCCGTCCAACGGGCCGTGCGTTCGCCCCGCGCGCAGGCGTGCGTCGGCCTCGCGCGCCTCGGCGAGCGCCGTGGCCGAGAGTGCGTCGATGGCGCGCATCGCCGCCCCATCGGAGCGGCAGCGGTCGAGTGCGCGCGCCGTTACCTCGGCCGACGTCCAGGCACGACGGCGACGCCCGGCTTGGAAGTCGGCGCTCGTGCCATCGAGCGGATCGTCCGCCGTGCGGAGCACAGGGAGGCCCGGCTCCATCGCCTGGCCGGCGATGGGGAGGGCGACGAGGGCGGCGAGCTGGGCGAGCGTTTCGCGGCGGGTGGGCGACACGAGGCGATGCGGAGAGCGTGGGTTGGGGGCGTGGCATGCGCGATCTCACACCCCCGGCCCACGAATCAACGGCCGCCGGGGACGACGGTCAATGCCGATCGTCGTTCCCCCGGGACGACTCGGCGACGATGGCCCGCACGCGAGGAGCGACTTCACGCCCGAACAGTTCGATGCAGCGCATCATCTTGTCGTGCGAGAGCGTGCCCGCGCTGTACTTCATGTCGAAGCGCGCGGCGCCCATCAGCTGCACCGTTGCCGCGATGCGGCGCGCGACGGTCTCCGGCGAGCCGACGTACAGCGAGCCATGGTCGGCCTCGCGTTCGAAGTCGCTGCGGTTGGTTGGGGGCCAGCCGCGCTCGGCGCCAATCCGGTCGCGCATCTCGCGCCACGGTCCGTACATCTCGTCGCGCGCCTGCCGGTCGGAGTCGGCGACGTAGCCGTGCGAGTGGATCGCCACCGGGAGCGCCGGCGCGCCCCGCTGGGCCAGCGTGCCGCGGAACAGCTCCACATAGGGGAGGAAGCGCCGCGGGTCGCCGCCGATGATGGCGAGGATGAGCGGCATTCCGTAGTTGGCCGCGCGCACCACCGATTCCGGGCTCCCGCCCACGCCGATCCACGTCTTGATCGATCCGCCCTGCGTGGACGGGTAGACGCGCTTGTCGGCAATGGGTGCGCGCGTCTTGCCGCGCCAGGTGAGCGGCGTGCCGGTGCGATCGGACTCGAGCACCTTGGCGAACAGCTCCAGTCGCTCCTCGAAGAGAAGTTCGTACTGTTCGAGCGGGAAGCCGAAGAGGGGGAACGACTCGGTGAACGAGCCGCGCCCGAGGATGATCTCGGCGCGGCCGTTGGAGGCGGCATCGAGCGTCGAGAAGCGTTGGAAGACGCGCACCGGATCGTCGGACGAGAGCACCGTCACCGCCGAGCCAAGGCGAATGCGCGAGGTGCGACCGGCGATGGTGGCCAGGACCATCTCGGGCGACGAGATGGCGAAGTCGGCGCGATGGTGTTCGCCGATGCCGAAGAAGTCGACGCCCACCTGGTCGGCGAGCACCGCCTCCTCGATCACGTCGCGAATGACCTGCGGGTGGCCGAGGAGCGTTCCCGACGAGTCGCGCGTGACATCGCCAAAGGTCTCGAGGCCGAGTTCCAGCGGGTGGGACATGGGAAGGATGGTGTGAAGGGGTCGGAGCGCTTCAGCGTGGCGTGGGGATGCGCGCCGGGCCTAACGAGCGGTGCGCCATGGCATCGTCGACCTCGCGTTGCGCCTCGGCCAGTCGTCGCACGTCGTCGCCCAGCAGGCGCGCCGCGTCGATGAGCGTGGTGAGCGGCGCCAGGTCGCTGGCGCCGGCGTGCAGGCGCAGGAGGTCGAGGCGAATCCCTTCCAGCGCAGCGACGCTCTCCGCGAGATGGCGCGCCGCCGCATCGCGCCGCGAGGAGAGTGCGGGGGCATTGCCGGGTCCCGAGGCGACCAGCGCGTCCACGACCTCCATCTCCGCGCGCGCCTCGCTGGCCCGCGCCTCGAGCGCGTCGACGATGGCAGGGAGGTCGGAGAGGCGTTCCCTGTACGCGTCGGGAAGTGCGGCAAAGAGGTCGCCAGCCGCAACGCCCAGCGCTGCTTCGGTGGCACGGAAGGCGGCGCCCCCCACCGCCCGCGACCGCTCGGGGGCGCCCAACCGCTTCGCGAGCCAGTCGCCGAGACGGCCCGTCCACAGGCGGTCGCGAACGCCCGCCTGCCAGAGCGCGCGGACTTTCCGGGGAATGAAGCGTACGCCGAGGGCGTTGCTGACGGCCCCCAGCAGCATCGTCGACGCCACGGGACCAAAGATCAGCAGCAGAGAGGTCCGGTTCTCGTGGAAGACATCGGCGAGCATGAGGCCGGCGGTGACGGCGAGCCACGACGCCGATGCGACCGTGCCGATGCGCAGCAGTCGGTGCGCCTTCGGTTCCTCGTCGTCGCGCGTGAGCGCCTCGCGCTCCTCGCGTTCGCGGCGCGCCACGTCGAGGGCGCGGCGCAGGTCGGCCAGCGAGTGCCCGGCCTTGAACTGCCGCTGCGCCTGATTGATGTGGAATCCAACGATCGGAAACAGGGGGAGCGAGGTGATCGCCCCGAGCAGCACGATATCGCCCGGTCCATCGGGACGGTTCCCCGTGACCCAGGCGATGAGATTGGCCAACGTCAGCGTGCCGAAGACCGACATCCACCCCATGTACGGGACGAGGAGCGCGTTACGCGCTTCGAGCCAGGCGCGGAGCGACGTGGGGAGCGCGGGACGCGCATCCGGGGCGGGGGCGAGCGCCGCCGCCAGCGCCTCTCCATCCTGAAAGCGCATCGCGGGGTCGCGCGCCAGGCAACGGTCGATCGCTGCCGCGAAAGCGAGCGGGAGTCCTGGTGCGGCGCGACTCACACCAGGCGCCGCTTCGTTGGCCTGCCTTACGAGAAGCGCCGGGAGATTCGCCGCCTCGAAGGGCAGTCGCCCGCTGACACTCAGGTAGCCCACGACGCCGAGCGCGTAGAGATCGCTCCGCCCATCGATTGGTGCGCTCGCTCCCTGCTCGGGACTCATGAAGTGCGCCGTCCCCATGAGCTTTCCCGGATCGGTATCGGGCAACGACGCACCGCCGTGGGCAATCCCGAAGTCGGTGACCATCGCCCGTCCGGTCGCTCCCTCGAGCAGGATGTTGTCGGGCTTCACGTCGCGATGCACGATGCCGCGTCCGTGCGCGTAGGCGAGCGCCCACGCCACCTCGCGCATCACGCGCGCTGCCTCGGCGGCCGGGAGCGGACCGCGCGTGCGCAGCCGTTCACCCAGCGTCTCGCCCTCCACGTAACTCATCACGAAGAAGACGAAGCCGCCGGCCTCGCCCACGCGATGGATGGGGACGATGTGCGGGTGCGAGAGCCCGGCCGCGGTGCGCGCCTCGCGCAGGAAGCGCTCGCGGGCAGTGGCGTTCACCGCCAGCTGCGACGGGAGCACCTTGATGGCAACGTCGCGGTCCAGCTGCACGTCGCGCGCGAGGTAGACGATGCCCATTCCGCCGCGCCCCAGCTCGCGCTGGAGCGAATACTCACCAGCGAGCGCGGATTGCAGCGCGAGAAACTCGGGACTAGGGGAGGTCATGACGATGTGGCTGTGGTGTGCGGTCACCGATGCGCGCGATGGCCCAGGCCGCGTGCTCATGCACGACCGGTTCGGCGTCGTCGAGGGCGCGCGTCAACGCGTCCACGTCATCTGCCGTCCCGACGTTCCCCAGGACCACCGCTGCGTTCCGCTTGAGCCCCGCGAGCTTGGCGCGCTTCATGGGCGAGCGGCGGAACGACTCGGCGAAATCGCCCGGCGACATGGCGAGGAGGTCGCGCGCCAGCGCTCGTGCGTCCTTGTCGCCTAACGCTTCGCGCGGCATGTACGGCGAGTCGTGGGGGAGTGCCTTGGCGAACTTCACGTTCCACGGGCACACCTCCTGGCAGATGTCGCAGCCGTAGAGCCAGCTCCCCACCTGCTCGCGCAACGCCTCCGGGATGGCGCCGCGGTTCTCGATCGTGAGGTAGGAGATGCAGCGCGTGGCGTCGAGTTCATGTGGCGCGACCAGCGCCTGCGTGGGGCATGCCGTGAGGCAACGCGTGCAACGGCCGCACTTGTCCCCGGCAAATGGGGCGCTGGGCACCAACTCGAGCGCCACGAAGAGCGAGCCGAGGAAGAAGTACGAACCGCGCGATGGGTTGATCAGGTTGGTGTTCTTCCCGAACCACCCGAGGCCGGCGCGCCGGGCCAGGTCCCGCTCGAGGATCGGCGCCGTGTCGACGTAGGCGCGGCCATTCACTGGCGCGCCGGCAGCCTCCGACAGCCAGGCGTGCAGCGCCTGCAGGCGCGACTTCATCACGTCGTGGTAGTCCTCGCCGCGCGCATAACGAGCGACGGGACCGGCGGGCTGCTTGCCACCGTAGTCCATCGCCACGACGATGGCGCTGACGGCGCCGGGGTGCGGGCGCGTGGTGTCGTGGCGCAGCCCCGGATCGCGCGCCATGTACCCCATGTCACCGTGGCGCCCGCCGGCAATCCAGGCATCGAAGTGGCGGGCAGTCTCCGCCGTGCCTAACTGTACGATGCCGACAAGGTCGAAGCCCAGCGCATAGGCCTGGCGCTCGATGCGCTGCTCGAGCGTTGCCGGCGCGGTGTCGAGGGGGGCGGCGTTGCCTGGCGCGGCGCGCCGCGCCGTCTGGCTCACGGCTGCTTTCCCACCCAGCGCGCGTACCGAATGATGTCGTCCGCGGGTGGCGTGACATCGGGATCGCCGTAGGCGGTGTGCATGCGCCAACGCACGTACTTGCGCGACGGGAGCGGAAGGAACGGGAAGCGCGCGTACCACCCGTTGGCGCGAAAACGCCAGGCAACGCGAATCAGGTCGGCGGCAAGCGCCGGACGACGGACGGCGGCAAGGGCGAGCTGGACGGTGAGGCGACCCCAGGACATGGGTGAAATGTAGGGACACCCACCGCGCCAGCCATAGGGCCCGCGTCTCACGTCGCGCCCACCGCGCGCTCACCGCGCGCTCACCGCGCGCTCACCGCGCGCCGGGCTATGGCTTGACGCTCCCCTCTCTCGTGATCTGCTGGGTGCCGAGCGTGATGCGATGCGGCGTTTGCTCCCCGCCGAGAATCTTGGCGGCAATCTCGATGGCTTCCTTGCCCCCGGTGGGATAGACGAAGGTCGCGGCGAGCTTGCCGTCCTGCACGGCCTGCTTCCCGCCGTCCAGCCCGGGGAGGCCGTCGATCCCGACGAACTTCATCGCCGCGTCGCGCCCCTTGGCCTTCGCGGCGAGATAGGCCCCCATCGCCATGGGATCGTTATGCGCGTACACGAGGTCGATCTTCGCGTGCGCCGAGAGCGCCGCCTCCATCTGCGTCATCGCCTCCTCGCGCAGCCAGTTGGCGACCGGGTCGTGGATGATCCTGATGCCGGGGAAGCTGGCGATGGCCTCGCGGAACCCCTCGCTACGGTCGCGCGCCGGTGTCGAGCCGGGAAGCCCCTTGATCTCCACGATGTCGCCCTTGCCAGCGAGCACCTTGGCGACGAACTCACCGGCCGCCTTCCCGATGTCGCGGTTGTTGGCGCCAATGAACGTGGTGTAGCTGTCGCCCTCGATCTCCCGGTCGAGGACGATCACGGGGATCTTCTCCTCGAAGGCGCGCTTCACGACCGGCGTGAGCGGCTTTGCCTCGTTTGGGGAGATGATGAGGAGGTCGATCTTCTGTCGCAGGAAGTTCTCGACGTCGGCGACCTGCTTGGCGTTGTCCTGCTGCGCGTCGGCATAGACGACCTCGAACTCCGGGTGCAGCTTGGCTGCCTCGGCCACCTCGGCGTTCATCGCCACGCGCCACGGTTCCCCGAGATTGGCCTGCGAGAAGCCGATGAGCTTCTTCGTCCCTTGTTCCTTCCCGCAGGCGGCGACGAGCAGGAGCGTCGCCGCACCAAGCGCGCGAACAAGGGCCCGCGCCTTACGACGAACGCCGGCGCTGGAGCCAGACCGCGGCAAGGATGATGACGCCCTTGAGGATGAGTTGGAGGTTCGCATCGACGTTGTTGAGCCCCATGCTGTTGTTGATGACGCCGATCGTCAGGATCCCGATCAGCGTGCCGGCCACGCTTCCCGTCCCGCCGCTGAGCGACGTTCCGCCAATCACCACCGCGGCAATCGCGTCCAGTTCGTAGGCGACGCCGTCGTTCGGGTTCCCCTGCTCCAACTGCGCGCAGTGGACGAGCCCCGCCAGGGCGGCCAGCGCGCCCGAGATGACGTAGACGGTCGCCGTGTGCCAGCCGACGCGCACCCCCGACAGGCGCGCCGCCGATTCGTTGTCGCCAATGGCGTAGAGGTACCGCCCGCCGCGCGTCCGCGCGAGGTACAGGTGCATCAGCACCACCGCGAGCCCGAAGACGAGCGCCGGTGCCGGTACATAATGAAGGAGCGGCGCCGCGAGGGCACGGACCGATTCTGGCGCGCCGCCGTCGCCGAAGCCGAGCGGGATGGCCGTTCCGCCGCTGAGATAGCGCGCCGCACCACGCGCCGCGCTCATCGTTGCCAGCGTGGCGATGAAGGCGGGGAGCTTCCAGCGTGCGACGACGACGCCATTGAGCCACCCCCACAGCGCGCCGGCGCCGACTACGGCGATCGCCGTCGGCAGGAGTCCCACGTCCTGCTTCATGAGGAGCCAGGCGCTGAGCGTCGCACCAAACGCGAGAATGGATCCCACCGAGAGGTCGATCCCGCCGGCGATCACTACCGCCGTCATCCCCACGGCAAGGATCCCCTTCTCGGCCACCTGTCGCAGGATGTCGGTGAGGTTGCCGAGGTCGAGGAAGACCGGGAGCCCGCCGCGCGTGGGGGAGAAGACGATGGAGAGGAGGATGACGGCGACGAGTCCCAGCGCGCCGCGATAGCGAGCGATGGCTCGGGCGGCGGGGCTCGCCGGCGGAGTGGCGGGTGGGCGGCGAGTGCCTGACGAGGGGGTGCCTGACGAGTGTGTGCCTGACGAGTCGGCTCCGCCACCTGCCGTCGGCGCGCCGCCGTCCTCGCTCGAGGTCCCGGCAGCGGCGGCGAGCACCTTCTCCTCCGTCGCCTCGTCCCCTTCGAACTCCGCCACGATGCGCCCGTGGCGGAAGACGAGGATGCGATGGCACTGGGTGAGCACCTCGGACATGTCGGACGATGCGATAAGGATGCCGAAGCCCTCGGCGGCCAGTGCGTGCAGCTCGCGGTACACGTCGGCGCGCGCGGCGAGGTCGATCCCGCGCGTCGGTTCGTCGAGGAGGAGGACCTTGGGCGACGAGAAGAGGCAGCGCGCGAGGAGCGCCTTCTGCTGGTTCCCGCCGCTCAGCGTCCCCATGGCCACGTGCGGTGACGCCGCGCGCACTCCCGTCCGCCGCATGAGGGTCGACGATTCGCGCGCGTCGCCCTCGCGGTCAATCCATCCCCAGCGCGAGACGCGTTCGAGCGCCGACATCGTGATGTTCCGGTCGACGCCGAGCTGCGGGAAGATCCCGTCGCTCTTGCGCTCCTCGGGGAGGAGGACGAGCCCGGCGTCGCGCGCCGTGGTTGGCGTGCGCGGCTGGTATTCCTTCCCGTCGAGCCAGATGCGCCCACGCACGTTGCCGCTGTGCGCACCAACCAGGGAGAGCAGGAGGTCGGTGCGGCCGGCCCCGACGAGCCCCGCCAGCCCCACCACCTCGCCCGCGCGCACGCGAAGCGAGATGTCGTGCAGCGTGGCGACACCAGCAGCGGCGCCCCCCTCCCCAGGTGCAACGGAGAGCCCCTCGATTCGCAGCACGTCGCGCGCGAGCGGCGATACGGGGGGCAGGGCGGCGGGGGCGATGTCACGCCCCACCATGAGTCGCACGAGCTCGGGGGCGCTGAGCCCGGCCGCGGCTCGCGTGGTGACGCGCTCTCCGTCGCGCATCACGGTCACGCGGTCCGCCAGGCGCAAGATCTCGTCCAGCTTGTGCGACACGTACACCACCCCCGTCCCCCGGGCCACGAGCGCGCGGATCACCTGCTCCAGCCGCGCCTCCTCGCCGGCGCCGAGCGAGGCGGTCGGTTCGTCCATGATGAGGCAGCGCGCGTCCCAGGCCAGCGCGCGCGCGATGGCGACCAGCTGACGGTCGCCGGGCGACAGCTCGCGGACCTTCGTATCGGCCGCAATGTGCGCCGCACCAACGGCGTCGAGCTGCGCGCGGGCCCGCGCCTTCAATCGTTCGCGGTCGACCAGACCGTTCGCCGAGCGCTCTTCCATCCCCAGCGAGATGTTCTCGGCCACGTCCAGCGACGTCACCAGCTGCAACTCCTGCGGGATGACGGCGATCCCCGCCGCCAGCGCCTCGCGCGGCGACGGGAAGCGACGTACCACGCCATCGACGGCAATCTCGCCCTCGTCACCCTGCAGCGCCCCAGTGAGGAGCTTGCCGAGCGTCGACTTGCCGGCGCCGTTCTCCCCAACCAGCGCGTGCACCTCGCCGGGACGCACGTCGAAGTCCACGCGCGACACGGCGCGCACCCCGGGAAAGCCGATCCCCAGCCCCCGTGCCTCGATGAGCGAACGCTCGCCGCCCGTCATGCGCGCCTCGCGCGAGTCGCGTTCGGCACTCAGCGGTGGAACTCCGGTGGCTGATGGTTGTCGAGCGTGTCGTGCAGGTCGCCGCACAGGTTGACCTGGATCCCCATGCCCTGCGCCATCCCCGCCTTGCGCACCAGCGCGCGCAGCGCCAGTTCGGCACTCGGTGCGTAGGCCACCTGGATGTGGTTGGCCTGGTGCTTGGCCATGAGGGCATCGCGCGACACGCCGTAGAGCACGGCGTGCATGATGGGCCACTGCGACGTGGTGGCGGCCCAGCGGCGTTGCGTCTCTCCCTCCGACAGGCGCACCACCCCACCGCGCCCGATGTCCATGTGCAGCGCATCGCCTTGCACGTAGATGCGCGACCAGACGATCTCGCCCGGGCGGCTCACCCCCTTGAGCGTCGAGCCCCCCTTGGGGAAGTACATCGGCGGTTGCCGCTCGCCGGTGGCGCCGGCGTAGCCGCCAATGAAGTGCGATGCCGGGGCGGCGCCCGAGATCTCGAAGACCCAGACAAACTCGTCGATGCCGCGTTCGCGCACCGGCGCCCCCCAGCGCACGTCGTGCAGCGTATTGGACGGGTCGATGTCCAGCGAGCGCCAGGTGATGTCGGTGATGAGCGCGTCCACGCCGGCGCACTCGTCGACCTCGTTGAAGTGCGGCACCGCGCGCCCCTCGAAAAGTGCCGCACCTTCGTCATCGACCACCGGCGGGCGATCGGGATTATTGAGCAACCCCTCGGCCAGGTCGGACGCGACGCACGTGTCCTTGAGCCCCTGCTGGTACTGGATCCCGATCGCCGCGCAGCCGAAGTCGTGCGCGAGCCGCACGGCGGCGTCGTACATCTTGAGCCCCTCCAGCACCTGGCGGAGCGTGAGCTCGGTGGCCTCGTCGGCACCGAGGGCGAAGCGCATCCCGCGCCCCTGCAACCACGCGTAGTGCCGCTGCGCCACGCGATCGGGGACGCGCTGCATCGCGGCATGGAGTGCGCTCTGGCTCAGCCGCTCCTTGAACAGCCCCGTCGCGTGCAACAGATGGTCGGGGATGATGGCGTTGTACATCCCCATGCATCCCTCGTCGAAGACGCCGAGGATGGCCTGCTGTGTACGCAGTTCCTCGCCAAGCTGGGCCCCCACGTCGCGATCCTCGTCGAAGGCGTGCGCGAAGCTCCCCGCCGACATCGCCTGCGCGTGCGACGTGTCGTGCACGACCTTGCCGTGCTCCAGCCACTCGCGAAGCGCGTGACGCGCAAAGTCGTCG
Organism: Gemmatimonadaceae bacterium; assembly: GCA_020852815.1. NCBI lineage: Bacteria > Pseudomonadati > Gemmatimonadota > Gemmatimonadia > Gemmatimonadales > Gemmatimonadaceae > Gemmatimonadaceae bacterium. The sequence continues at coordinate 80,792 of JADZAN010000018.1, forward strand.
GTGAAATCCTCGCTCCAGATGGAGGAGTACGGGACGCCCGCCTTGGTGAGCGAGCCGTTGAGGTTGAGCAATCCCACCAGCCCCGGCCACTCCCCGCTCCAGTTGGCGAGCGTGAGGATGGGGCCGCGGTGCTTGGTGAGCCCGGCCAGCACGTGCGAGGTGTACTGCCACACCGCCTCGGCGACGATGAGCGGCGCGTGTGGGTCGATGGTGCGGAACACCTCCATCCCTCGCGCCTGAGCGTCGATGAAGCCGTGCCGCCGCGCCTCGTCGTAGCGATGTCCCCGCACCACGCGACGATGCAGCTGCTCGAAGGTGCGGGTGACGGTGGTCTCGAGCTGCGCCTGCGCGGGCCAGCACACCTGGTTGGCGCTCAGGCGCGAGTCGCCGCTGGCGACCAGCACGATATCGCGATCGATCATGGTCACGGGTAGGAGAGGCCGCTGCCGATCGGGTACGTGTCGCTCACCAGCACCGGCAGCCGCCCTTTGGGGTTGAGGTCGCCCTTGAGCGCGCGAATGAACGACGAGAAGTAGACCTCCTGGTTGCCGAACCAGCCGCGTTCGCCGTAGCCGGCCAGGTAGGCGGCGACGGAGGGGAGCTTCCGGATGTGGTGCACGTTGCCGTAGCTCATCGCGACGACGGCTCCCGGCTTGGCGGCGATGATGCGTTCGATGAAGGCGAGGTCGCCACCGCGAATGGGGGTGGCGTCGCCAAGTCGGTCGCGGGCAACGAAGAGGGAGACGATGACGAGGTCGGCGTTGCGTGCGGCGCTCCACGCGTCCGCGTACGCCGCCGAGTCCATGCGCGGGGTAAAGGTGAACGAGCGCGCACCGGGGAAGGCGGCCGCTAGTTTCGTCGCGAGGATGGCAGGCGATGGATCGGTCTCCAGCTTCTGCACGCTGATGTTGACGACCCTTGGTGTGGCGCCGGGCTTGAGCGGAACGACGCCGTCGTTGCGAAGCATCGTCAGCGAGCGGTCGGCGACTTCCTGCGCCACCGCCAGGTGCTCGGCGGTCCCGACGCGCGCCGCAACCCTTGATTCGTCGACGTAGCGTTGCACCTGCAGGTTGAGCCGGGCCTTGAGCGTCAACAGGCGCCGCACCGTGCTGTCGATGCGCGCGGCGCTGATGCGCCCGCTGCGCACCGCGGCGACCATCGCGTCGATCGTCTTCCCGGTGTCCCTCGGCTTGAGGACCAGGTCGTGCCCCGCCTCGAAGGCGCGAATCGCGACCTCCTCCGCCCCGAAGCGCGCGATCACGTGATCGTACCAGAGGTCGTCAGAGGTGAGCATCCCCTTGAAGCCGAGCGAGTCGCGCAGCCACTGGCGCGCAAGCTTCGGTTCAACCGAGGCCGGGAGGTCCGAGCCGCCGGTGATCGACGGCACGGCGATGTGCTCCGTCATCACGTAGTCCACGCCGGCATCGATGGCGTGGCGGAACGCGACAAACTCCTGGGAGCGCACGGCGTCGGTGCCCTTGGCGTTCCAGGTGAAGTCCGGGCGCGACGGCATTACCTCCACGTCGCCGCGCCCCGGGAAGTGCTTGGCCCCGGAAAGCATCCCGTTGTCGTGATAGCCATGCACATAGGCGCGCACCATGCGGCCCAGCAGCGCCAGGTCGCCGCCGAACGAGCGCACGCCTTCGGCCGGGTTGGTCGGGCGCCAGGCGATGTCGACGGCGGGAGAATAGGTAAGGTGGATCCCCATCGCGCGCCCCTCGCGCGCGGCGAGCGAGGTGGCGCGGTACATCAGCGCGGTGTCGCCGATGGCGGCAAAGGCCATGTTGGCGGGGAACTCCGTCGCGCCGGTCACCTGCTGCCCCGGCCCTCCTTCAAAGTCCGCGGTGATGAGGAGCGGCACGCGGGCGGCGCGCTGCAGCGTATTGGTCAGTGCCGCTACGTCACGCGGTGTTCCGCCGTACAGCACGAAGGCGCCCACGCCGCGGTCGCGGGCCAGCGCAACCCATCGTTGCAGCCGCGGGTCTGTGGCGCTGGCATACGTTCCGCTGATCTCGCTCACAACCAACTGCGCGACCTTCTGCTCCAGCGTGAGCGACGCAAGCGTGCGCTCGACCCAGGCGCGTCCGGCGGCGGTCGGGGCAGGGAGGAGCGCTTGTCCCCGCAACGCTCCTGTTCCGGCAACCGGCGAGCTCACGCAGAGCGCGGCGACAAGCGTCAGGAAGACGACGACACGGCGTGGCCGCATTCGAATAGGGGGTGAGGGCCGCGCGAATGTACCGGCGCTCCTCGGGGCTGGCAATCGGCGGGCGGCGTGCGCCGCGGCATCATGCACCACCGCCAGCCCAGCGGACTCGCACACACCTTGCGCCCCCACCCCTAGCCAGCGCGCCCCGAGTGCGGGATGTTCCGGCGTCCTCGACGTCGGCCTAACGAACTGCACCCATGCCACTCATGTCGCGCCCCCGCCGCCCCGTCGTCCTCCCGCTGCGTCGGAGCACCAGCGTGTCCCGCGCCGGTGCACGCCGCGCTGCCGCGCTGGCCGCCCTTGCTGTTCTCGCCATCGGTACGCCGAGCGCCGCGGCGGCGCAGGTGCCGACGTCGCTCGATCCGTTCCGCCTCACGCAGTTGCGCGATTTCGAGGCGTATCGATCGTCGAGCAACAACGCGGACCTCGACAGCAACGACGACAGCAAGCGCCCCCTTCCCGGCGAGACGATCATCCTCGCCGACCTCAAGGGCCCCGGCGTCATCACGCACATGTGGATCACCGTGGCGGCCAGCGAGTATGCGTGGCCCAAGCTGCTGCGGCTTCGCATCTACTACGACGGCAGCAGCACGCCCAGCGTCGATGCGCCCATCGGCGACTTCTTCGGCGTGGGGCACGGGATGGAGCGTCCGCTCAACTCGGCCATCGTGCGCAACAGCTCGGCCGGCCGCTCGCGCAACGAGTACTGGCCCATGCCGTTCCAGCGCTCGGCGAAGGTGACGCTCACCAACGAAGGGCGCCGGCGCATGAGCAATGTGTACTACCAGGTCGACTGGTCGAAGTACAGGTCGCTCCCCGCTGGCACGCCATACTTCCACGCGCGCTATCGTCAGGCGCTCCCCACGAAGCTCGGCGCGCCGTACACCGTGCTCCACACCAAGGGGCGCGGTCACTACGTGGGAACGGTGCTCAGCGTCATCCAGAACCAACCCGGTTGGTTCGGCGAGGGCGACGACTTCTTCTACATCGATGGGAAGCGGCGCGCCAACATCGAGGGGACGGGAACCGAGGACTACTTCAACGATGCCTGGTCGCTACGCGTCGACAACGGCCCCAACTTCGGAGTGACGGTGGCCGACGGCACCGATCTCGGCTCGCGCATGACCGCCTATCGCTGGCACCTTGCCGATCCCATCCCCTTCACCCGCGAACTGACGTTCGACATCGAGCACGCCGGGTGGACCTACAACAACGACGGCTCCGTACGGAGCGCCTTCGAGGAACGCGAGGACCTCTTCAGCACTGTCGCCTTCTGGTACCAGCAGGGGATCGCGCAGGGGCAACCGGAACCCGGCTACGGCGCGGCGCGCCTCCCGCACGGCAACGCGCTGCAGCTCGAGGTGGAGCAGCGCGCCAACGAAGCGGTCGGGACGCGCGGCAAGGTCTCGGTGCAGAAGGAAGTGTTCTGGGGAAAGGACATCCTCCTCTTCGAAGGCGAGGGGGAAGGCGCGCGCCTCGATGTTCCGTTCGATGTCGCCGAGGATGGGCGCTATGAGCTGATTGCACAGGTGGCTGGTGCGCCGGACTACGGGAAGTACACCGTCCTCATCGACGGGAAGGTGCCGGGGACGGGGACGGAGCTCGAGCACGAACCGGGCGCCAACATGGGGACGGGACTCTCCATCGACGCCTACTACACCGAACTGTTTGTCGGCGAGGATCGCGTCCTGGGGTGGCCACGACTCACGAAGGGGCGGCACACCGTGTCGTTCATCTGCACCGGGAAGAACGCGGCTTCCACCAACTACTTTCTCGGACTCGATGGACTGGTGCTGCAGCGCGTGGCGAGCGAACGGCGCGGCGTGCAGTCCGACACGACGCTCTCGTCCAACGCCGCCGACCGCTTGCGGGCCATCGGGGCTCTCGGGGCGCGCGGCGCGGTGCAGCTGCCGGCACTGCGCGCAGGGCTCACCGCGTCGCCTGACGAGCGCGTTGCCGCGGCGTGGGCCTTCACGCAGATGGGGAGCGCGGCGAGGCCGGCGGTTGCCGACCTCACCAGGGCGCTGGGCGACAACGACTACGTCGTCCGCGGACTCGCGGCGCTCGCGCTGCGTGATGCCGGAGGCGTGGACGATGCGGCCATCGACGCGCTCGCGGCGCGACTCACCGATCCCGACGATGGCGTGCGCATGGCGAGCGCCTGGGCGATTGCGGCGCAGGGACCGCGCGCCTATCGCGTCTTCGACCAGCTCATGGCCGCTGGGAGAGCGCAGCCGCAACATCCGCACGTCCAGCGCGCCGTGGCCGACGCCTTTGGCGCCATCGGTCCGCGGGCACAGGAGGCGATGCCGGTCCTCGAGGAGCTGGCCAAGGTCATGCGCGTGCGATGGAACGCGGTGGCGGCGATGAAGAAGATCAGGGGGCAGGCTCGGTAAGGGCGCCGCGTCAGCTCCGCGGCACAAACGCTCTTGCTGGCGCTCTCGGAGCCCGCGAAACGGTGGGAGCGACCTGGGATCACGAACGCCGCGGGACCGAGCGCGGCCAGAAGGAGAATTCCTGCTGTCCGCATGCCCCCTCGAGGTCGCTCACTCGCTCGCGCATGTACGTCTGCGCGTCGGCAATCGCCCCGTTGTAGATCGTCGGGGCGATCTCCTTGAGGATGAACTCCAGCATCATGCGCGCCTTGAGTTCGCCGATCTCCTGGTCGAGATGCTCGTCGAAGTAGCGACGGAGCGAGGCTATGGCACGCGTGGTCGTTTCGGGGGTGAGTTCGATTGGCACGGGCGTTGGAGCGCGAGTGAGTCGTGGGGCAGGCGTGGGTCACACCTGCGTGCCCCCGTGCCGTTGCATGAGTCTACCGCTCGCCGCCGGCGCGAGGCTATCCCTCCGCGGCGCCTGCGCTCAACTTCCGGGACGCCATCGCACGCCCGATCACCCGGTTCGCTCGTCACCCATCGTGCCCGCTCCCGAGACTTCATTCGACGCGATCGTCATCGGTTCCGGCATCTCCGGCGGCTGGGCCGCCAAGGAGCTGTGCGAACAGGGGCTGACCACCCTCGTCCTCGAGCGCGGACGCAGCGTGGAGCACATCAAGGACTATCCCACTGCCACACTCGCGCCGTGGCAGCTCCCGCATCGCGGCGCCCTCACGACGCAGGCGCGACAGGCCAATCCCCTCATCAGCAAGGCGGCCGGCTACGGCGAGGACACGGCGCACTTCTTCATCGAGGACGCCGATCATCCCTACGTGCAGGAGAAGCCGTTTGATTGGATACGCGGCTATCAGGTGGGGGGGAAGTCGCTCACGTGGGGGCGCGCCTGTCAGCGATGGAGCAAGCATGAGTTTGTCGCGCCGGAGAAGCTCGGCTACGGGATGAACTGGCCCATCGGCTACGACGATGTGGCACCGTGGTACTCGCACGTGGAGCGCTTCATCGGTGTGTGCGGGGCACGGGACGGCGTCGAGGCGATGCCCGATGGCGAGTTCCTCCCGCCCTTCGACTTCAACTGCGGGGAGTTGCACCTGCGCAATGCCTGGCGAACCTCGTTCCGCGACCGGAAGCTCGTGCAGGGGCGCTGGGCACACCTGTCGCAGCCGCAACCGATTCACCTGCAGCAGGGGCGCGGGACGTGCCAGGCGCGCAACATGTGCATGCGCGGCTGCCCCTATGGCGGCTACTTCTCGTCCAACTCGTCCACGCTCCCGTGGGCGCAGCGCACCGGGAAGCTGACCATCCGCCCCCACGCCGTCGTACACTCCATCCGCTTCGACGAACGAAAGGGGCGCGCCACCGGCGTTCAAGTGATCGATGCACGCACGAAGGAGGTCACCGACTACACGGCGCGCATCATCTTCGTCAACGCGTCGGCGCTCAACTCGGTCCTCATCCTCCTCAACTCGACGTCGTCGCGCTTTCCGCATGGCTTGGGGAACGACCACGGATTGCTCGGACGCTACGTCGCGCACCACAACTACCAGTGGCGTGCCGACGCCACGCTTCCCGGGAACGAGGAACGCTACTACTACGGGCGCAATCCCACGGAGGCGATCCTCGTCAACTTCCGCAACCTGGGAAAGCAGGACACCGACTTCGTGGGCGGATATACGACCTTTGTCGGCGCCTGGCGCGAGCGCGGCGACGGCGTCACGACCCGGCTCGGCGCCGAGCACAAGGCGCGTGCGCGACGCCCCGGACCGTGGAAGGCGTACATGTACGTCCAGGGGGAGACCATCCCGAAGAAGACAAACCACGTGCGCCTGCACCCCACGCAGCGTGACCAGTGGGGGATCCCGCTGCTCGTGACCTCGGTCGACTACGACGAGAACGACCGCAAGCTGGGGAGAGACTGGCAGGAGCAAGCGCAGCGCCTCCTCGAGGCCGCCGGGTGCAAGGACATCCAGATCGCGCGGAACCTCGAGACCCCCGGGCTCGACATCCATGAGATGGGCGGGTGCCGCATGGGGCGCGACCCCAGGTCGTCGATGCTCAATGCGTGGAACCAGTTACACGCCGCCCCGAACGTCTTCGTGACCGATGGGGCGTGCATGACGTCGACCGGCAACCAGTCGCCCTCCATCCTCTACATGGCGCTCACGGCGCGCGCGGCGCATCATGCCGTGGAAGAACTCAAGCGGAGGAACCTGTGAGCGACGACGCGCCCCTGCGACCCGGCGATGCGGACGCCACGCCATTGCGCGATGCACATCGACGCGCCCTCCTCAAGGCGGGCGGCCTCCTCCTCGGCGCGTCGTTGCTGCCGGCGGGGCTCGCTGCCTGCGTCGAGCGCGGGGCCCGCGATGACCAACCGTCCGCAGCCGCGACTGCCGCGGGGCCCGGAGCGACCGCGACGCGCAAGGCCACGCCCGCGGACGAGGCGGTGCTCGCCGTCGTCGCCGAGGCGATCTTTCCCACCACCCCCGACTCGCCAGGCGCAATCGAGGCCGGCGTTCCCCCGGTGGTGACGCGTATCTTGAACGACTGCTGGAGCGACGAGGACCGGGGACTGCTGCTGGATGGGCTCGATAGCTTCCTCGTGCGCTGCCAGTCACGGCATGGCACGCCGTTCCTCGCGCTGGCGCCGGAGCAGCGCCTCACGCTCCTGGCCGAGGAGGACGCCGCCGCCACGCCGCACAACCGGGCACACTGGTTTTCCCCGGCGTATGCCGTCATTGCCCAGGCGTATTGGAGCTCCGAGGTGGGTGCGACGCAGGCGTTGCGCTGGGTCGCCGTTCCCGGGCGGTGGATCGGTTGCACCACACTGGAGCCTGGCCAGAGCGCGTGGGGCTGATGCGCGCGCGATGAAGTGACTTCGAACGTTGGAGCTGAGGTACGGTATGGGAGTCCTGCTGCAGGCGTTCTATTGGGATTGTCCGGGGCGTGAACAGCGCGAACGGGCGTGGTGGCCGCATCTCGAGCGCGAACTCCCCAAACTCGCGAAAGCAGGCTTCACCGCCCTTTGGCTCCCGCCGCCAGGCAAGGGGATGAACGCCGGCGGGATGGGGTACGACCCCTACGACTACTTCGACCTCGGCGAGTTCGACCAGAAGGGTTCGGTCGAGACGTGGTTCGGCTCGCGCGACGCGCTCCAGTCGCTGATCGCCACGGCGCGTACGCACGGCATCGACGTCTACGCCGACCTCGTGCTCAACCACTGCAGCGGCGCCGACGCGCAGGAGCTCAATCCCATCACCGGCCAGATGGGGTGGACCAGGTTCACGCCGAAGAGCGGGCGCTTCCCGCGCGACTGGAACTGCTTCCATCCCTCGGAGTACGAGTCGATGGATGACAGCGCCTTTGCCGGCTTTCCCGACCTGTGTCACCGCAACCCGCGCGTCTACTCGGCCATCATGGAGTACGCGGAGTGGCTGGTCGAGACGATCGGTTTCGACGGCTTCCGCTACGACTTCGTGAAGGGGTTCGGCGAGACGGGGCGCGGCGCCTGGCTCATCACCGCCATCCAGGAATACCGCTATCGCGCTGTAGGGCCCCAGTACTACAAGCCGTTCGGCGTCGTCGAGTTCTGGGATGAGGACGATCTCGACAAGATCGAGACCTACCTCGACGGTGCGAACTTCTGGAACGACAATCCGGTCGCCGCCTTCGACTTCCCGCTGCGCCGCCGCCTGTCGCGCCTGTGCGGCGATGACATGTTCTCCATGCGTGACCTCACCCTGGGCGGAACGGTGCTGGCCTGGAACCCGGCGCGCGCGGTGACCTTCGTCGAGAACCACGACATCATTCGCGAGAACCCGATCGTACGCGACAAGATGCTCGCCTACGCCTACATCCTCACGCATGAGGGCTATCCCTGCGTCTTCTGGGAGGACTACTTCAACTTCGAGCTCGAGCGACCGGGGCGCAGCGACGGGATCGAGGCGCTGGTGCGCATACACGAGGCAAGTGCCAAGGGCGCCAGCGACGTGTTGCACGTGGAGGATGGCCTGTACGTCATGCAGCGGCGCGGGCTGGAGGGCGACGGGGGGCTGGTGCTCGTGATGAACAACGGCACCGGTGCCTGGCGTGGCGCCACGGTGGCGACGGCGTTTGCGGAAACGCGCATGGTGCCGAAGGCCTGGGGTTCGACGGCCGATCCCGGCGTGCCTAACGTCAAGACGACCGACGTGGCCGGGACTGCCGACTTCTGGGCGCCGCCGCGCGGTTACGCCGTCTACGTGCCGGCGCCGATCGGCTAGCGGTCAGCCGACGTGCGCGATCCACGCCCGCACCAGCCGCTGGAGCGCCTCGCGCTTCTCCTCCAGCTCGGCCATGCTCGCGAAGACGATCGTTGCCCGGTCCTTCGCGAGCCACTGCAGCAGCGTATGGGGGTCGTCGATGACGAGGCCTTCGGTGCTCGACGACTTTGGCCGTGCGCCGAGATGCAGGATGAGCTGCACGCCCTCTTTGGAGCGCATGTGGATGGTGGCGAACCACTCGCTCGTGCGAAAGCTCGGGGCGTTCCACTTCACGCCCTCGCGAATGTCAGGATGTGCCGCCAGAATCGCGGCGCGCAGGGCGAGGATCTCCGACTTGTGCGGGTGTACGAGCATTGCGAGGAGCGCGTCGACGGTTTCCTCCTCGACGCGCGGTCGGGGAGCGGCTTTCGTCGTGCGCGCGACCGATCGTCTGGCGGGCATGGAGGTGCCTCCGTGGAAGGGACGTGACGGCGACGGTTCAACCGACGGGCGACGCGCTGCCGAACCACCCGGCCTCGCGCGCCGCCTCGAGCCGACGCTCCAGGTAGCGCCAGAGCGCCGGGCATCCCGCGTTCACCTGCGGTCCCACCCGCGCCACCACGCGCTCGTGCGTGATCCCGTTCTCGCGCCAGCTCTGCCCATCGTTGGCCAGGTTGAGGAGTACCGGCATCGCGCGATCGACGGCGTTGGCAAAGCGCGACTCCGCCGTCTCGCCCAGCTCGAATTCGCGCCACAGCTGCAACAGCTCTTCGCCGCGCCCGTCGGGGAGCAGGGCGAAGATTCGCGTTACCGCACGCAGCTCGGCGGCCTTGCGCTCCTCCCACCCGCCCTCGGCGTACACCAGCGTATCGCCGGTCTCGATCTCTCCCACGTCGTGCACCAGGAGCATGAAGACCACGCGGTGGATGTCCACCGGCGCATCGGCGTGGTGCGCGAGCGAGATGGCCAGCAGCGCGAGCTGCCAACTGTGCTCGGCCGAGTTCTCGTAGCGATCGAGTCCCAGCGGGCGCGTCTTGCGCGTGACCCCCTTGAGGCGGTCCAGTTCGAGGATGAAGTCGACGATCTCCTGCATGCGTCTACGGCGTGGTACGGGTAAGTCGAACGTCGGACGAGCTTAGCACGCCGCGCGCCAGCCGGCGAGGGGACGTCATGCCATATTGCATCGCGAGATGACCGCCGCCGATCGCTACCCCATTCCCGCCGCGCGCGCGCGCGCCGAACTCGTCATCGAGCGCAGCCGCTTTGTGTGCACCGTCTCGCGCGCCGAGTCGCCCGAGGCGGCGCACGCCTTCATCAGGGAGATGCAGCGCGAGTTCGAGGATGCGACGCACAACTGCTGGGCCTTTGTTGCCGGCCCGCCGGGCAGCTCGGCGCGCATCGGGATGAGCGACGACGGCGAGCCGCACGGGACCGCCGGGCGTCCCATGCTCACCGTTCTCATGCATTCGGGAGTTGGAGAGATCGTCGCCGTCGTCACGCGCCATTATGGCGGGACCAAGCTGGGGACCGGCGGGCTCGTGCGCGCCTACTCCGCCGCGGTGCAGGAAGCGTTGGCGCGACTCGAGCGGCGCGAGCGCGTCGAGACCGTCGACGTGAAGCTGCGCGTGGGCTACGCGGCCTTTGCCGCCGTGCGCAACCTTCTCCCCGGCCACGAAGGGGAGCTGCTGGACGAACGGTTCGGCGATAACGTCGAGCTTCTCGTGCGCGTTCCCGCGTCCAACGTGGACGCGCTACGCGTCGCTGTGGGCAACGCCACGAGCGGGCAGGGGACGTTTGGCCTCGAGTGACGGCGGTGGGGGCGATCAGTCCTGCAGCGCCCCGACCTTCGCCTCCAGCTCTGCCAGTTGCACCTGCAGCCGGGTAATGATTGCCTTCATGATCGCGAACTGTTCGCGATGCGTCTTGGTTGGCGGATGGAGCGATCCCTGCAGCGCCCCCTGTCCGTTGAACTCCCCGGCGAGACCGTACACGCGCCCGCGCACGGCGCCCGGCCCCGCGCGCAGCGTTCGCTCCAGCGCGGTGAGGCGCGTGAGCGCGCTGTCGGCGCCGACGCGCGCCCCGCTCCCTTCCGCCGCGGCGGTGCGCCTGTCGGTGAGCTGCTGGCGGAGCGCCGTCATCCGCTGCCCCACCTCGGCCACCGTCAGCTGCGCCCCGCTGACCTCGAGCAGGAACGACTCGCGCACCTTCTGCTGCGCCACGCTCACCGGGAGGAGCGGATCGGGCTTCACGACGACCGACTGCGTCGACTTCTCGCCATCGGCGTCGATCGTCACCACGTACGTCCCCGGCGATACGAACGGCCCGCGATCGTCGATGGCGCGCGGCGGGCGCGGAAGCGCACCGGCGCTCCCTCCTTCTTCATCGCCGCCGAATCCGCTCGGCGGAGGTGGCGCGTGGCGCAGGTCCCAGTTGATGCGATGGATCATGCCGGCGGTCGCCGGTCCCTTGAGCGTACGAATCACCTTGCCGGCCGGCGTCGCGATCGTGACCGTGACGGCATTCGCGGCGCTGCCTAGCGAGTACGAGATGAGTGCGCCGTCCTTCGGGTTCTCCCCGGCAAACGCCCCCTGCGCGCGATAGGAGAAGTCCTCCCAGAACTGGAAGAGCGTCGCCGGGCGCACCGGGAAGAGGTGCACGCGCTTTGCCGCGATGGCCCGCGACCACGCCGCGATTGGCGACGCGTCGTCAAGGACCCAGATCGAGCGTCCGTGCGTCCCCACGATCACATCCTTCGTTCGTGGATGCACAAGGATGTCGTCATAGCGTGTGGTGGGGAGCGAGGCGACGCGCGACCAGGTGCGCGCCGTGTCGACCGAGAGATAGAGGCCGAACTCCATCCCCGCGAAGACGACGCCGGGCTTCCCATCGTACTCGTGCACGGTGCGCACCGGCATGTCGCCGGGAAGGTTCCCCGATACGCGCGTCCACGTGGCGCCGAAGTCGAGCGTGCGGTAGAGGTACGGAACGTAGTCGCCGCCGCGATGCCCGTCGAACGAGACATAGGCGGCACCGCGCCCTAACGAGGAGGCGTGCACGCGACTCACGAACGTCCCCGCGGGGACGCCGGGGATGCGCGACGTGACGTCGTTCCACGTGAGGCCGCCATCGCGCGACAGCTGCACCACGCCGTCGTCGGTCCCGATCCAGAGCACCTTGGCGTCGAGCGGCGACTCGGAGATGGTGGAGAGCTCGGAGAACGACGATTCGCCGTCGTATCGCGAGAGCGTGATGTTGCGCCCCATCACCCCCATGATGGGGAGCGTGTCGCGGTTCACCTGCCGCGTGAGGTCCTTCGTGCGCGTCCACGAGTTGCCGTAGTCGCGCGTGATGAAGAGGCGGTTGCCGCCCACGTAGAGCGTGCCCGGCATGTGACGCGAGACGATGATCGGGGCCGTCCAGTCGAAGCGGTACGCGGTGTCGCCTTCCGCGGGAGGGAAGGGCTTGAGCCCGAGGCGATCCCCTGTCTCGATATCGAAACGCTGGATTCCCAGGTTCTGCGACGCCGTGTAGACCCATCGCTTGTTGAACGGGTCGGGGCGTTGGTACATCCCGTCGCCGAAGCCGATCTGGCGCCAGTCCTCGTTCACGATGCCTAACCAGTGTCGCGTCGCGCTGGGTCCCATCCACGAGTGGTTGTCCTGCATCCCGCCGTAGATCCAGTACGGGTCGCGGTCGTCGGCGGCGACCGAGTAGAACTGCCCGATGGGGAGGTTGTTCATGCGCACCCACGTCTCCCCCAGGTCCCAGGTCTCGTGCAACCCGCCGTCGCCGCCCAGGAAGGCGTGGCGCGAGTTGGAAGGATCGATCCAGAAGGCGTGGTGGTCCCCCTTGAGCCCCACGTCGTAGGTGGGCCCTGTGGGGAGCGTGCGGAAGGTGCGCGCGCCGTCGTCGCTGCGGTACACCGTGACGCCGGGAATCCAGACGCGGTCGGCGTTGGTGGGATCGATGGCCGGTGACGAGTAGTACATCGGGCGCGGGTTGAGCGTGTTGACCTTGCGCCACGAGTCACCGCCATCTTCGGATCGGTAGGTACCGCCTTCGGTGCGGTGCTCGATGGTCGCGATCACGACGCGCGGGTCGGTGCGGGCAATGGCCAGCCCGATGCGCCCCTTGTCACCAGCCGGGATCCCGTCGGTGATCGCGCGCCAGCTCACGCCGCCGTCCACCGACTTGTAGAGCGCGCTCCCGGGGCCGCCACCGTTGTAGCCCCACGGCGTGCGCAGGCGCTGGTAGGTGGCCGCGAGCACGATGTCGGGGTTCACCGGGTTCACGACGACGTCGGTGGCCCCGGTGAGCGAGTCGATGAAGAGCGTCCTGGTCCAGCTGCGACCGCCATCGGTGGTGCGATAGATGCCGCGCTCGACGTTAGGCGCGAACAGGTCGCCAGCCGCCGCCACCCAGGCGATGTCGGGGTTGGCGGGGTGGATCGCCACGCGCGCGATGTGCCGCGTGCGCTCCAGCCCCAGGTGCGTCCACGTGGCGCCGGCATCTGTGGACTTGTAGACCCCGTTCCCCCACGAGCTGCTCTGCCGGTTGTTCTGCTCCCCCGTCCCGACGTAGAGGATGCGCGCGTCGCCCTCGAAGATCGCCACGTCGCCGAAGGTCGCGACCTTCTGGTCGTCGAAAATGGACGTCCACGTCGTCCCCTTGTTGGTCGTCTTCCACAAACCACCCGATGCGGTGGCGACGTAGAGCGTGAGGGGATCGCCGTTCACCCCTTCCACATCGTGGATGCGTCCGCCCAGGGCGGCGGGGCCAATCTGGCGAAAGCGCAGCGAGTCGAACGGGGACTGCGCGCAGAGCGCGAAGGGCGTCAGCGACACACACAGCGCAGCCGTTGCGCCGAGTCGGGAGAAAGACGTGGGACGGGACATCGGTCGTGGGGGGAGGAAGGTCGCGCGAATCTACCTCCACCGCACGTCGCGCGACACCAATCCCGCCGCTCGATGCCGCGCACCTCGGTTCTCCCTCGCCCGCCCTTCCCCCCGCCCGCACCCTCAGGGAGAATTGTCGTACCTCGCCACCTCTTCCCACGCCGCCATGCTCTCCCGCCGCGACTTCGTGAAGCGCACCTCGACCACGCTCGCCGCCACCCCGCTCGCCGGGCTGGCGCTCCCCACGACCGCTGCGGCGGGTGCATCGCCGGCGCGAGCCCCGGAGCTGTGGCTCAAGCGCGCGGTGCGCCCGGTGGTCATCTCCGACTATTCCGGCTGGGAGTTTCGCAACGGCGGCGCCGAGAACGCGGTGCAACGCGCCTTCCGCCTCATCACTGAGGGGAAGGACGTCCTCGATGCCCTCATCGCCGGCGTGAACATTCCCGAGCTCGACCCGCTGGAGACGGGGATCGGCTACGGCGCACTGCCTAACGCCGACGGCGTGGTGCAACTCGATGCGTCGTGCATGCACGGCCCGCGCCGGCGCGCCGGCGCCGTGGCCTGCATCGAAGGGGTGCGCACCCCCTCGCTGGTGGCGCAGGCAGTGATGGACTACACCGACCACCACCTGCTGAGCGGGACCGGGGCCCGCGAGTTCGCCCGGCAGATGGGCTTCACCATCGAGGACGATCTCAACACCGAGAACTCGCGCCGCCTGTGGCGCGAATGGAAGCGCCGCGTAGACCCTGAGCACTGGCTCGACCCCAGGGGAAAGGGGCGCGCCCCGAAGGACAAGCACGAGAAGGACCCGGGCGATGCGGCGTTCGCGTCGAGCCCGCACCGCGTGCCTAACGCCGACTGGGAATCGCGCGCCCTGGCCGCCGGCCGCTCGATGGTGCGCGACGGGCTGCTGCGCGAGGGATCCTTCTGGGGGACGATCAACTGCGATGCGATCGGTCCCAACGGCGACATCTGCGGCGTGACCACCACCAGCGGGCTGGCGTGGAAGATCCCGGGGCGCACCGGCGATTCGCCCATCCTTGGCGCGGGACTCTACGTCGACAACGACGTCGGGGCCGCCGGCTCAACCGGACGCGGCGAGGCCAACCTCTACAACCTGTCGTCGTTCCTCATCGTGGAGTCGATGCGACGCGGGATGAGCCCAAAGGACGCCGGAATGGAGGCGCTCAAGCGCATCAAGGGCAACACGGTCGAGAGCCGGCTCCTCAACACGAAAGGGAATCCCAACTTCAACATCCGCTTCTTCGTCCTCAACAAGCGCGGCGAATGGGCAGGAGTCGCGATGTACCATGCCGGCGAGACCAAGCACGCAGTGTGCACCGAGAACGGGGCGCAGGCGGTGGAACTCGAGCCGCTGCTCCCTGGCACCCCCGAGGACTGAAGCTCGTGCGCGTCGCGGCCGTCAGCTCGCCGGCCTGTCGTTGGCCGAAATCCTGCCGCCTGCCATCCGCACGTCTTAGACTTCCCCACCCATGCCAGCACGCGCCGAGATCCTCGTCATCGCCGCCACCCCGCGCGAGCTCGCGACCAGCGCGGGGTGGCGCACCCTGCTGTGCGGTGTGGGACCGGTGGAGGCGGCAGCGAGCACCGCGGCTGCAATCGAGGCGTCACGCCCCGCCGCGATCCTCCACGTGGGAATTGCCGGCGGCCGGCGCCGCGCTGCCTTCCCGCCGGCGTCGCTGGTGATTGGACGCGAGGCGCGCTACGACGACCTCGTGATCCCGGAGCCTTGGTCGCCGGACACGGTGCAGGCGTCTCGCGAACTGCTGGGCGCGGTGCAGCGCGCCTTCCCGGGCGTGCCAACATGCGTGATCGGAACGAGTGGCCGCGTTGGCGGGAGCGCCGACTGCGACGTCGAGGCGATGGAAGGGTTCGCGGTGCTCCGCGCCGCGGAGCGCGCGGGCGTTCCGGCCATCGAGGTGCGCGCCATTGCCAACGAGATCGAGGAGGAGGATCGCGCGCGCTGGCACTTCGCCGCTGCCTTCGCCGCCATCTCGGCCGCCACGCCGCAACTGGTGGCCGCCATCGAGTCCGCCTCCTGACTGCCGCTGCCGTGCCTAACGCGCTCCCGGAACTGACCTTCGGCTTCTCCCCCTGCCCTAACGACACCTTCGCCTTCCACGCGCTGGCGCACGGGGTGGTGGAGGCGCCGTTCCGCATACGGCCGGTCCTCCTCGACATCGAGGAGCTGAACCGCCGCGCGCACGAGGGAGCGTTCGACCTCACGAAGTTGAGCGTGGGGGCCTTCGCCGCGGTGGGTGAGCGCTATCGCCTGCTGCGGAGCGGTGGCGCCCTGGGCAAGGGGGTGGGGCCGCTGGTCGTGACTCGCACGCCGCAGACGCTGGGCCAGGCGGTGCGTGGGCGCGTGGCGATTCCGGGAAAGGAGACGACCGCGTACCGCCTGTTGCGGCTGGCGGCACCGTCGCTGGCCGACGTCACCGAGGTGCGCTACGACCGCATCCTGCGCGCCGTGGCTTCGGGCGAGTTCGACGCGGGGCTCATCATCCACGAGTCGCGCTTCACGTATCACGAGCACGGGCTGCACAAGGCGATGGACCTTGGCGACTGGTGGGAGCACGAGACGGGGCTCCCCGTCCCGCTCGCCGGCATCTGCATCCGCGCCTCGCTCGCGCCCACGTTCGCCGACGCCGCCGAGCGCGCCATTCGCGAGTCGGTGCAGTATGCCTTCGACCACCCCGAGGCCAGCCGCGACTACGTGCGCGCGCACGCGCAGGAGCTATCGGCCGAGGTGTGCGCCCAGCACATCGCCCTGTACGTGAACGACTTCTCGCTCGACGTGGGTGACGACGGGCGGCGCGCCATCCAGCGACTGGTCGGAGCGGCGCCGGAGGCGCGTTAGGCGATGCGGGACGTTGCCGGCGGGGTGCGCAGCAGCCGCGGGTCGCGCACGTCGAGCGCGTGGGGCGAATGCGCGGCCGCCACCTCGCGCAGCGCCGCATCGCCCTCGGCCCCCAGGTCCTCGCGCGAGATATAGAACGACTCGGCGCTCGCCCCTTCACCGATGATCACTTCGTGGTGCGCGGGCGAACGCCGGCGTGCGCCCTGGCGCGCGGGGTGTACCGTCCACGACGAGATGCGTGCCCACGGCAGGCGCACCGTCCTGGCCGCGGCATCGTCCTGCAGCACGTTGTGCGAGAGGAGGAGCGTGACCGGGACCACCAGCCCTGCGGCGTCGACGCGCAGGATGGCGCCGTCGGGGGTTTCCGTCAGCCGCAAGCGGGCCAGCGACACGCGCATCAGTCGCAGCGCCACCGCGCTGGTCACGAGGACGATCGCGGCGGGGATGAGCGGCTGGAGGAGGGTGTAGCCGCGCAACCCGAGCGCCATGACGGTCGCGGCCAGCGCCCCCGACGCCACGAGGCCCCCCTCGAGGAGGAGTTCCAGGCGGAACTTTGCCCGCAGGGCAGGGAGCGGGATGACGGTGCTGCTGGCGGTCTGGCGCTGGGCGTCGTCGATGGGCGGCATTGCGGCTGGCCTGGGCGGTGCACCGCGCACCGCCCGCACTTGGGGGACGCCTCACCATACGTTGCGTCACCCGATCGGTCAGAATGTCCGAATGCAACCCATCGTTGTTACCAGGCGACTTGCGGCGACGGGTAGTAGTTGATCCCCAGCAGGCGCCAGCGCGGGGCATGCGCGGCGATGCGCGTCCGGAACGACTCCCAGTCGCGCCGCCCCTGGGCGCTCCACGCCACCTCGGCGAGCGCCGGGAGGCGAGGCACCGCCAGGTACAAAGCGCCGGTGATGTTCGAGATCGTCTCCGACCAGAGTGGCGCCTCGACCCCGGCAATCGACGACTCACCCACGCCGGGATAGAAGGTGGCCGGATCCCAGTCGTACGACGCTTGCAGCTCCACGAAGCCGGCCCAGCGCAGCCCCAGCTCGGTGGTGGGCGTGTACTTCATGTCGATGTACGTGCGCGCCGCCGGCGAGAGGATGATCTTCGCCCCCTGCCGCACGGCGCGGAGCGCGGTGTCGCTGCGCCATTGCTGCGCGAGTGTCGTCGGGTGCAACCGCGCCTTGGCGATCTCTTCCCACCCCACCACCATCTTGCCGTGGCGTCGCACGATGTCCTGCGTGCGTTCGACGAAGCGCGTGTACTGCTCGTCGGTGAGCACCTCGACCTCGTCGCCGCCAATGTGGAGGTACGGTCCCGGGGTGATGGCGGCGAGTTCACGCACCACGTCGTCGATGAAGCGGTACGTCAGCGCGCTGTCGGAGCAGAAGGTGCTCCATCCCACGCGGATGTTGGTGTACGGCGCCGGGGGGCCGCCGGCGGTGGGGCCGTCGGGGGCGGGGCGACTGCAGCCAAGCTCGGGATACGCGGCGATCGCCGCGTTGGTGTGGCTCGGCATGTCGATCTCGGGGACCACGGTGATGAAGCGGTCCTGTGCATGGCGCACGATTGCCGCCCACTCTCCCTTGGTATAGAAGCCTCCTGGCCCGCCGCCCACCTCCGTGCTCCCGCCGATCGTCGTCAGGCGCGGCCACGCGTCGATCTGGATGCGCCACCCCTGGTCGTCCGACAGGTGCACGTGGAGTGTGTTGAGCTTGTACAGGGCGAGGAGGTCGATGAACTGCTTCACCTCGTCGACCGTGAAGAAGTGGCGCGCCACGTCGAGCATGGCGCCACGCCAGCCAAAACGCGGCGTGTCGCTCACGCGCCCGGCCGGTGCGCTCCACGCCGTCGCCATCTGCATCTCTCCCTGCTCCGCCTCGATCCCGGCGGGGAAGAGCTGTCGCAGCGACTGCATTCCGTGAAAGAGCCCGGCGGGCGTCCCCGCCACGATGCGCACCGAGTCGGCGGTGACGAGGAGTTCATACCCCTCGCTCCCTAACGCGGGTGTGCCGGCAAGGCGGAAGCCGATCGCCCCAACGGGGAGCGCCCCGTCGGCGGCGCGCGTCGGCACCGGTTGCGCCGTGGACGGGCGCAGGAGTGCGGCCAGCATCTCGCCCAGGCGCGCCGCTTCGCCATTCCCCGTGGGGACCACCACCGAGGTTGTCTTCCCGATCACGAAGGGGGGGCCATCAGATGGCACGACCTCCGTTGGCTGCGGAACGATAGGGTGTACCGCCATCGACGCCACGGCGGGCGGTGGCTGGATCACGCGCGGCCCGGGGCGCGGTGCTGGTGCCGCGGCGGGGACTTGAGTCTGCACGGGCGCCGGGTGCATTGCGGCCGACGAGCGACAGGCGAGCAGGGCAAGGGCGAGCACCACCGGGGCGCCGGCCCGCACGAAGCGAATGGGAGTCGGGGTCATGCGGCACGATGATGCCGGGACGGTGCCGAACGCCAGTGCCTCCGCTTCCGGAACCGGTCGATCTGGACAACGCGCTCGCCGCGCCCCCCATTCCCTTCATGCCTACCGACCCCAACTCGCGCCGCCGCTTCCTCGCCTTCCTCGCGGGGAGTCCACTCCTTGCCGCGGCAGGACTCGACCCTCGGACCTTCGCCGCGCTCACCGGTGACAAGCGTGTCGGCGACCGCACCGTCCTCGACCTCGTTGACCAGGTCGACCGGGCGGCCGCGTCGCAGGAGCCGGTGATCGCCAAGGCGTCGGAGGCGCTCAACGTCTTCGACTTCGAACCGGTCGCGCGGCGGAACATCCCCATCGCGCATTGGGGCTACATCATGGGCGGGACCGATGACGACGCGACGATTGCCGCGAATCGTGCCGGCTTCGATCGCTGGGTGTTGCGCCCGCGCCGTCTCATCGACGTGAGTCGCATCGATGCCGGCGTGGACTGGTTCGGCCGCCGCTATCCCTCCCCGATCGTCGTCAACCCCGTGGGGAGCCAGAAGGGCTTCCACAAGGAGGGTGAGGTCGCGGTCGCGCGCGCGGCGCGGGCGAGGGATCACCTCATGGTGTTGTCGACCGTCTCCACCACCTCGATCGAGGAGGCGATGGAGGCGCGGGGCGGCGGCGTCTGGTTCCAGCTCTACCCGCAGGGCGACTGGTCGATGACTAAGCAGATGGTGCAGCGCGCCGAACGTGCCGGCGCCCCCGCCATTGTCTTCACGGTCGACCTGCTCGCCGGGAGCAATCGCGAGACGCTGGTGCGCGAGGCGCGCAAGGACGCGCGCGAGTGCATCAAGTGCCACCTGGGGGGGCCACCGCTCCCGGGCGTGAGCGGGCGCGTGGACGATCGCGACAACCGCCGCAAGCCCAACCTCGTCGGCTACCAGGCGCTCCCGCCGCAACTGGAGAAGGGGACCTTCACCTGGGAGTTTGTCGACCGGCTCAAGCAGTCGACGCGCATGAAGGTGCTCCTCAAGGGGATCGTCACCGAGGAGGATGCCGCGCTCGCCGTGGAGCACGGGGTCGATGGCTTGTTCTGCTCCAACCACGGCGGCCGCGCCGAGAATTCGCGCCGCGCCACCGTGACGTCGCTTCCCGAGGTGGTGAAGGGGACGGGCGGGAAGATCCCCGTGATCTGCGACGGTGGCTTCCGCCGCGGCACCGACATCTTCAAGGCGATGGCGTTAGGCGCCGCCTCCACGGGGATCGGGCGCCCCTACATCTGGGGGCTGGGCGCCTTTGGCCAGGAGGGCGTCGAGGCGGTGCTGACCATCCTGCGCCGCGAGTTCGAGCTGGTGATGAAACAGAGCGGAACGACAAGCCTGTCGCAGATCTCGATGCGCCACATTGCGCCGGCGTGAGGCTTTGGCGCGCGAGGCGGGTGGTGGTGCGCGGTGCGTTGTTGTTGTTCAAGACCTGAAAAGCTCTTCTGAGAAGAGCGCCCCCACGAGTGACAGATTCGCGCGCCCCACCAGCCACGAAGCCGAAGTCAGCCAGGAACTCCGCCGACCCGCCGCTGCCGCAACACCTCGTAGACGCCCAGCGCCACGCTCGTCGACAGGTTGAGCGATCGCACCAGCGGCGACGCCATCGGCATCCCCACCAAGCGGTCCGCGTACCGCGTGTGCAGCTCAGCGGGCAAGCCGCCCGTCTCGCGCCCGAATACCAGGACGACGTCGTGCGCCGCGCCTAACGGGGCGTCCCAGTACAGGCGCGCCGCCTTGGTGGAGAAGAAGAACGGCTCGCCGATCGTCGGCAGCGCAGCCTCGAACTCCGCCCACGACGGCCACGTGCGCAGGTCCACGTGCTCCCAGTAGTCGAGCCCTGCGCGCTTCACCTCGCGCTCGTCGAGCGAGAAGCCCAGCGGCTCTACCAGGTGCAACGTGGCCCCGGTCGCCAGGCAGGTACGCCCGGCGTTGCCGGTGTTCCAGTGGATCTCGGGGTGAACGAGGACGACGTGGATCGACACGGTGCGGGGCGGGGGGAATGGTCGCGCCGCAACCTAGGACGTCGCCTCCCCGCGCACCAGCCGCGGCGCGCGCTACAGGTGGTCGCGCAGCACGCTCCCCGATACGTCGTAGATGGACCAGTCGTGCACGTAGATCCCGACGGTATGCTCGAAGTCCCAGGCCACCTCGAAGGCGAAGCGCACGTCGAAGCCGTCGCCCGCGTCGGCCACCCGCACCAGCGGCTTCCGGACGAATCGCCACACGTCGGCGGCGCTGGCGATGTTCGGCACGGCGTCACTCACGTCGTCCAGCTCGATCTCCGCGCCGGCGTCGCGATATGGCTCGTAGTGCGCGAACAGCGCGCCGGCGATCGCCAGCTGCAGCGCCGGCCAGTGCCGTGGCAGCCCGTCGACGACGATCGCGCGCGCGGGCTCCGAGGGGGCCCGGTCGCTCCCCGGGAGCTGCAGCTCCGCCTCGCCCAGCGCCGGGAGCTTGATGCGCCCGCGCCACCACCCGCCCCGGTATTCGAGCGTGCCTAACGCCACGTCGGCGATCTGCCGGGTGCGGAAGCGATCGAAGAGGCCCACGACAAGACGGGTGCTGGCGCGCGCGCCGCCTGGCGGCGGTCAGCTCGCTGCGCGTTGGTAGGTCACCAGAAATTGCTGCGTCCCAGCGGCGCTGGCAAACGCCGACGGGCGACCTTGGCACGATAGGTCATAGCAGACGCGAAGGGTATCCCCGCCCAGGTCATAGATGGCCGGGATGATCTTCCCCGCGTTGGGCCCCTCCACCCCGGCAATGTCCATCGCACGCGGCGTCTGCGTGTCGTCGACCGTCGTCGTCCCCACATCGAGCTGCGGCCCCACTTGCACGCGGTACGCCGTCCCACCCCCGCTGATGGTCAGCGTCATCATCGCGAGGACCGGCGGCGGAAACGGCTGCCCCCCCATCGTCGCCTCGGTCGCCTTCCAGGTCCCATCGAGCATCGTGCCTCTCCAGTGTGAGTTGTGGCTGACGGAATCAACGACGAACGTCAGGCGGTGGCGATCGCGGCGACCTTCCGCCTGCGACTCAGCATCCACGCCGAGAGAAGCGAGGCGAGCAGTCCCACCGGGAGCGGCTCCAGCATCGTGAAGGCGATGTTGATCAGCGGATTCCGGTACATGACCTTGAACTCCTCCATCTCCTTCACCTTGGCCGCCACCTGCGCCGCCGGTGCACCCGCCTGGCGCAACTTGTCGATCGCGTGCGCCGCATAGGCGTCCGCGTAGTCCGGCGTCACGAAGAAGAAGATGACCTCCCACGTGGCGACGTAGCACACCGTCGCCACCCCGACAATCGCCATCGACACCGCGAAGGCGCGACCGAAACCGATGCTCCCCCCGGCCACCGTGTCGCGGTACTGCCGCGTCCCGAAGTAGACCATCAGGAAGGCGAGCACCATCGTCGTGTAGCCGATGACCATCCCGCGGTCGAGCCCGATCTGCTCGCGGAACGGGAGCCCGATGATCATCGACGACGCCATGATCACGCCGGCGATGAGCCCGAACGTGAGGACGATCTTCTTCATGGAACACCTTGCCGGTTGAGGATGGGGCGATCCTGTGGTGGAAGCCGGTCGTTCCGCGTCACCCGAAAGGATGATCTTCGTCGTCGAGGGCGAAAATCATTCGAAAGTCGAGTGCCAGGTGCGCGGCCGCGAGCCCTCGCCCGACTTCATCGCAACAAACTCGCACACGGTCGTCACCGGTTGAAACCGGTTCACGGAATCAGGCGGGAGTCCTTTCCCAGCTGCACCGCCTGCGTTCGGCGCTTGGCCCCGAGCTTGTCGAACACCCGGCTCGTGTGCGTCTTCACGGTGTTCTCGCTCACGTGCACACGCTCGGCGATCTCCCGGTTGCTGAGCCCCTCGGCGATGAGTTCGAGGACCTCCAGCTCGCGCGGCGTGATCCCGAGCCGCGCCACCTCCGCTTCATTGCGCTCGAAGGTTGCCGGCGCCGGGACAACGACCTCCACCTCGCGTACCACCACCGTCTCCACCGCCACGGCAGGGCGGGTGAGTCGCCTGCCGAGCCAGATCCCCACCGTCGCGAAGATCGTCGCCACGATCGCGCCGTAGATCTCGACCGAATGCGCCACGATGAGCCAGCGGTACTCTACCAGCTGCAACGCGGCGATGAGCGCCCCACCGAGGAGGCCGTAGAGGAGGATGAGCCGGCGCATGAGACGAGCGCCTGTCACGCCGCGTGGTTGCCCGTGTCGGGCGCGGGTCCTGGCATCGCCGCCTAACGTTCCAGTTTGAATCCGCTGTCCACCGCCGGGCGCGCGGGTGCGTTGGCCGCGTACCATCCGGTGAGGTACATCCACTGCGTCATGCGCAGGAGCTTCGCGTAGTCGATGCGCTCGGGGATGTCGAAGGCTGTGTGATAGTCGGGGTGCAGGTTCGTCGTGTACATCAGCGCCGGCACGCCAAGCCTCGCGTATGGCAGATGGTCGCTGCGGAAGTACCATCCCTCTGGATGCGTGGGGCGATCCCAGAGCGTATCGATCACGAACTTCCCCGTCTTCGCATTGGCAGCGAGCGCCCAGTTCACCAGGTCATTCGACCCGCGATGCGGCGGCTGCGCGCCAAGCAGTGCGGCGGTGTCGGGGTGATTGCGCCCGATCATGTCGCCATTGAGCACGGCGACGATCTGCGAGATCGGCACGACGGGATGCGCCGAGTGATAGCGCGACCCCAGCAGCCCCCGTTCCTCGGAGCCGTGGTGAACCCAAAGCACGGAACGTCTGGGGCGCTGGGCGACCATCGCCCGCGCCGCCGCGAACTCGGCCACCGACACCGAGGCGTTGTCGTCGGCGCCGGCGAGCACCGAGTCCTGCCCCTCGAGCAGTCGCACGCCGTTGGCGTCCTGGTGCGAGCTGTAGAGCACCCACTCGTCGCGCAACGTGGGGTCGGTCCCGCGCAGCCCGCCGATCACGTTTACGGACGGGACCTCGAAGCGCTCGAGACGGATGGAGAGCGCAACCGTGGGCTGCTGGCGGAGCATGTCACCCATTGCCGCGCGTACGAGGAACGATGGCGTGGGTCCAACTCCCGGCTGGGGGAGTGGTGCGATGCGATCCGAAGCGCCAGCGGCGCGCGGCGTCGCATGATCGACGTCGTAGCTCCCTCGTGCCCGCTGCACCGAGATCGCATCGAAGGCGGCGTCCACCGAGTCGCCCGCCACGATGAGGATCGCCGCTGCCCCGCGACGCGCCAGCGTGCGCGTCGTTGCCTGCACCGCCGCCTCGGCGTAGCGCACGCGTGTGGGGTAACTCGTCGAGCGCACCGATGCTGGAGGCGGCGTCACGACGGGGGTCGCCACGATGCGCCCGCGTACGTCGACGGTGGTGTCGGCGGCGTCGGCCAGCCAGAGCACGGTGCCCGCAGCTTCGAGCGGGGCGACCGTGTTGGCCACGATCTCCCCAAAGACCGGCAGCGACCGCCCGCCGATCGTCGCCGTGCTTGCCGTGGGGGACACGCGCGTACGCACGATGTTGAACCACTGGAACCAGCTCCCGTTCTCTCCCATCGGCTTGAGTCCGATGCGGGCGTACTGTTCGGCGACCCATATCGAGGCGCGCATCTCGTCGAGCGATCCGCCTTCGCGCCCGCGCATCTCCGGCGAGGCCATGGCGAAGAGGTCGCGCTTGAGGTCGGCTTCGCGGAGCGCGTTCCACGCGCGCGGGCGTGGCGCCGGCACCGGCGGCGCGGTCGGCGCTTGCGCCTGAAGCGCGGAGGCGAGGGAGCCAGACAGCGTGCCGGCGCACGCGGCGAGGATGAATGCCGCGCGGCGGGCACGGCGCGAGGTCGGAGAGTGGCGAGTCATGAGGGGTAATCAATGCCGTCGACCGAATGGCGCCAGAGGAGCGCGGAAATCGCCAGGCGCCCGGTGCGCGCCCGCAGCTCCGGTTGGTCGAGAAGCCGCCCCGACGGCTCGCGCCGAGCCATGGCACGTGTAGCTTCCCGGCGGCCATGCACAGGCGGTCCGCCAGGACAGCGAGTGTCCTGGACCAATGCGCGGTTGGGGAGGGTGGTAGGCACTGTGGTCAACGTGGTGTTCGCGAAGGGCGCTCACGCGCGTGACGAGTTTCAGCTCCATGCTCAATGCTGGTGCGCCGGTTCATGCGCGTCTCGCTCAGGTTGCCGCTGGCGGCGGCACTTGCTGTGTTGCAGGCCTGCCGCCCGTCGCACGAGACGTCGCGCGCCGGGAGTGACGCGGCGCGCGACGCCTCGCCGCAGCGCACCGGTACCACGCTCACCACCTCCGACACCGCGCTCGCCACCATCTGGGAGTGGGCGCGCGACAAGTCGAACGGATACGTGGGCGACGACGCCGATCCTGTCGGTCCGTGGTACGAGGCGGCGCTCCCCGGGCGCGAGGCCTTCTGCGTGCGCGACGTGTCGCACCAGAGCATTGGCGCGGAGATCCTCGGACACTCGCGGCAGAACCTCAACATGCTCCGCCGTTTTGTCGAGAACATCGCCGAGTCGAGGGACTACTGCACCTACTGGGAGATTGACCGAAGGAACAGGCCCGCCCCGGTGGACTACGCCTCGGATGACGACTTCTGGTACAACCTCAATGCCAACTTCGACATCATCGACGCGAGCTACAGGCTCTACCAGTGGACCGGGAACCGGACGTACCTCGAGGACCCGGCCTTCGACCGCTTCTTTCGGCTGACGTTGAAGGAGTACATCGAGCGTTGGCAGCTGCAACCCGACCGCATCATGCATCGCCCCGCCTTTCCCAATCTGCGGCCGGGAACGGTGAAGTACCGCAAGGCGCGCGGCATTCCCTCCTATGACGAGCAGCAGGACAGCCTCGTGTTGGGGAGCGACCTGCTGGGGATGATCCTGAATGGCTTCACGACCTATGCGCGCATCCTGGCCGCGAGAGGCGACAGCGCGGCGGGCACCCCCTACCTCGCGGAAGCTGCGCACTACAAGCAGCTCCTCGACGAACGCTGGTGGGACGAGCGCACGCAACTGTATCACGACTTTCTCCGCGCCAATGGCACCTTCACCCCTGGCGCCGCCAGCGGGAGCGACTTCCTCCTCTGGTACGGCGTCGTCGACGACCCCGCGCGCATTCGGCGCGCGCTGGCCGCGCTGCGCAATGCGCAGGTGGAAGTGCTCTCCTATCTCCCGATGCTCTTCTACCGTTACGGTGAGGACTCGGCGGCCTACTACTTCCTGCGTCGCCTTCACGCCGACCCGCGCCGCGACTATCCCGAGGCGTCGAGCGGGGCGGTGGAGGGGATCGTGCGCGGCCTGCTCGGGGTGGAGCCGTCGGCGCGCGATAACCGGATCGTGACTCTTCCGCACCTCACGCCGGCGACGGCGTGGGCGGCGGCGACCGGCGTGCCGACCTTCGCCGGCCCGGTCTCCGTCCGGCACGACGGCCTAACGAGCACCACCTTCATGCACAACGGGGCGCGCGCCGTGACGTGGCGCGCGGCCTTTCCGGGCACGGCGCGCGCGATCGTCGTCGACGGACGTCGCGTGACGGCAACCGCGGGGAGCGACGCCGTCGGTCATCCGTTCGTGTGGGTGGATGTGGAGGTGGCGCCAGGGCGTGAGATTCGCGCCACCGCCGTTTCCTAACGCCGACGCGTCCAGATCACCACGGTGCCGCACGCGGCGCTGGGGCCGTTGAACTCGTTGGGCGTCTCCGAGGCGCCGCGATACACCTCGATTGCCGCGATGTCGAGCGTGCCAAGCTGCTCGAAGTCGAAGGCCTCGCCCTGCATCCCGCTCGCGCGGCTCCCGTCGATGAAGACTTGCGCGAAGCACGGTTGCATCTGGCCTTTCCCTAGCGAACGGAAGCGTCGCGTGGCAATGCCATAACCGGCGCTCATCGTCCCGCGATAGAGCGGGACCACCTCCAGCCCCGGGACCTTGGCCACGATCACGTTCGTCAGCGACCCCTGTCCGCGCCGGGCGTTCATCTCCTCAGGGCCGAGGAAGACGCCAAAGCCCGCCGTGCGCCTGGCGGCGAACGCGCCTCCCGCAATCTCCATCGCCTCGGACTGTCCTTCCACCACCACGGCGGAGAGTCGCTGCGCCGCGCGCGTGAGCCGGATGTCGAGCGGCGGTGGAGCGGCGCTCCCCACCACCACGACTGTGCGCCGCGGCGCGAAGCCCAGTCGGCGCGCCGTGATCACGTGCACCCCGCGCGCGACGCCATCGAGGACGAAGCTCCCTTCGGCAGTCGTGCGAACCGTCGTCGACGAGTCGGCGTCGAGCTGCAACTCCACCTCGGCGAGCGGCACGGCGCTCGAGTCGCCCAGGCGCACCGTCCCCGTCAGGCGCACCGCTGCGGCGCGCTCCACCTGCTGCTGTGCCATCGTCACGCTTGCCGGCGCCGCACCCGCAACCGCAGCGATGCGCCCCGCGCTGTCGGCCGTCAGTTGCAAGACGGACAGCGTGGCACCCAGGGTCACCGGCCACGACCAGTCGTCCCCCCCGGCCCCGGCGCGGCGAAACGACACCGAGGCACGCGGCGGGACGGCGCAGATGCGGAAGACACCCAGGCTGTCGGTCGTGAAGTCGGCCACGAGCGTGCGGCCGCGCAACACACCGTTGGCTCCCTCGGTCGAGTACTCCATCCACCGGGCCTCGAGGGCGCGGAGGGCGGCGGCTCGTCCTCCCTCGACCACGAGCCCAACCAGCGACAGCGACTCGGCGTCGCGCCCGCGCCGAGCGGCGCACACGGCGGCACCCTGCGTGCGCGCGTCGGGGATAGCGAGTCGCAGCGGCGCGCCCGGCAGCTCGGCGACGCGGACCTCGACCTGGTGAAAGGCTGCCGTGGCCGTATCGGTCCCCGGCGACGTCACGCGCAGGCGATAGCGCCCTGGAATCACGGGCGCGATGGCGAAGGCGCCGTTGGCGTCGGTACGTGTGCGCAGCGACGTCCCGAGCAGCGATACCTCGGCCGAGGGAATCGCGCGCCCATCGGCGGCGATCACCTCGCCGAGCAGGCGCGCGAGTGGGGTGCCTGACGAGTCCTCGAACACCACCCCTCCCTCCTCCGACACGGCGACCAGCGAGTCGTGCGTCTCCCCCGCCATCGGGCGCCCGCGCCAATCGGTCGTGCGCCCCGACTGGAGCATCACCGGCACGCGCAAGCGCCACTGCGACACGTACCAGGTGCCGTCGGAAGCGTGCGCGAAGCGGACGCTCCCGCCGAGCGAGTCCGACGCGGTTCCCACGGCTGTCAGTCGCGGATAGCCGAACGTGATGTCGCGCAGCTCGCGCGACGCGGCGTCGAGCCAGAAGACGCCAGCGATGCCGCGCGCCGTGAAGTCGCGCCGTGGCCAGAAGCGGAGCCCCAGGTGCGGCGCGCTTGCGGTCGAATCGCTGGTGGTGATCGCGAAGCAGTGCTGCCGGATGAAATCGCTGGCCATGACCGTCGCGGCGTCAGGGGCGAACAGCTCCAGCCCGCCGTCGTCGGTCTCGCGCACGAACCCCTCGCGAGCGAGCGTGGCTGCGGTGGCCGCGACGAATGGTGCGACCTGCCCACCGCGTTGCACCTGGCGCGATTCCGTGCGCAGCAGTCCACTCCCCGGCGCAAGCTCGCGACGGAAGCGCATGATCCCCGCGGCGCTCACCGCGGCCTCCGACAGTTGCGTCGCGCTCAATGCCGTCCATACGTCGCTCCACAGCGCCGCCCCGCCAGCTGCCAGCGCGTCCGGTGCGGTGCAATCACTTCGCTCGGCCACGCGCACCGCCGCCACCCGCACCACGTTGCGTGCCAGCTGAAAGTCGGTGCGTACTGTCTCACCGGCGTTGAGCATGACGGTGCGCTGCTGTCGCGCGAATCCGATCGCGCGCGCCGTCACCACGTACGCGCCGGGGCGCGGAGCCGCGAGTTCGTAGCGTCCGCTGACGTCTACGCGCGCTCGTCGGAAAGGATCGCCGCTGTCGCCGACTTGCAGCGATACCACGGCGCCGGCCAGCGGTCCGCCAGAGGCAGAGTCGGTCACCGTCCCGCGCGCCACCTGCGCCGCGAGGTCGGTGCGCGGCGCGAGCGTGAGCAGCGCCAACGCCGCCAGCGACGCCTGCGCCGCCAGCGACGCCAGCGCGCGCCTCGTCATGCCACGGCGCACTTCTTCACGGTATCCCATGTGCGCGTCGTGACGTCGGTCCCGAACGTCTGTTCGATGAGCGCCATGAACACCGGCCCCCTGGGGTGCGCGACATACGCCGTGAACACTTCGCGATCCTGCATGCCGAGAATGCTTGCCCCGTCGCGCTCGATCGGGAAGCGGAGCCGGCCAGTGAACGGCTCCCGCAGGAAGGTCACCACGCGCTTTGCACCTGGCGGTACGTCGAGCGTGGCGTAGGGATCGGCGTCGAGCAGCGCGCCGAGGAACTCCGACGGACGCAGGATGACCCGGAAGGAGCGACCGACGGTGGACTCCAGCGCCGACTCGACCTTGCGCACGAGCGTTGCCTCGAGCGCCGCGCGCGTGCTGAAGGCGACGTTGCCGCTGGCCAGGACGGTGCGAACGTCACCGAAACCCGCGTGGTCCATCGCGGCGCGCAGCTGTGACATCGACAGGTTCTGCGGGCTCACCCCGCGGAGAAAGGCGACGTAGCGCGGCATGCCGGAGAAATGACAGCGTGGACGCGTGGTTCGCTACGGCGAGCGCGCGGGTGGGACGGGACGTGACGCGTCGCAGGTGAAGCACTCGAAGGCCAGGAAACGGATCGTCATCGCGATCGCCGCCGCGTCGTTCATCAGGAACGGGTGTGCGGCGCTGACCACCGCAAAGTCGCGCATCCCATCGAGACGCGCGTTGCGCACGGCGACCTTGCCGTCGTCCTCACCGGGGATGATGAGCGACAGGATCCAGTTCACCGAGCGCGTTCCGGCAATCACGCCCACCGGAAAGCTCGCCGCTCCGAGCCGCCGTGGCGTGGCCGTGTCGGCGGTCCCCAACTCGCGCCCGGCCGGTCCATTGAGCATGCGAAACAGGCGCCAATCCCCCAGCGCGTCGACCACTTCGCTGCCGCGATTTGGGGGGCCGAGCATCACCACGCGCCCGATGCGTGGCATCGCGCCGCTCGCCGCGAGCTGCCGCACGACGATTCCGCCCAGCGAGTGCGTGACGAAGTGCACGCGCGCGTCGGCCGGTGCGCACGCCGCGATGCGCGGGGCCACGTAGTCGCGGGCGAGCGTCGCGATGTCGTGTTCGCGCGATGGATAATCGATGTTGCATACGTGGTAGCCGGCGTTCGCCAGCGAGCGCGCCATGTGCTCCATTGACCCCGAGCTGCGCGCCAGTCCATGCAACAGCACGACGGTCTCGCCCGAGGCCGGCGCCTGCTCGGCCACGTGCACCGGGGCGCAGCCGGCGAGCGCCGCCGTCACCGCCAGTTGCAACACCGCCAGCGCACGCCGCGACCGCCGCCTGGATCTCGAGGCGATGAGCGGGTGCAGGGCGGCACTTGGGGTATGGCGCATGGGTATGTGGCGGGGTGTCACTCGATCACGATGCGAATGCCGGCGGGCGGGCGCAGGCACCCCGGAAAGCTAGCGTGGGGTGCGGGCTTGCACCTCCCCTGCGTGATTCCCGGGAGGGGTGCGCGCTGCGAGCAATCGTGGGCGCGCTCTTTTCGGAAGAGCTTTCAACACGGAGGACACGGGGGGAAGTGCCACGGAGAGGTCCACCCCGAATCGGGGTGGGCTTCGGCGCCGAGCACTTCCCCTCCGTGCTCTCTACGGTGAATGAGCTCTTCAGTGTCTACCATCGCGCGCCCCAACACGGACGTGGGCGATAGACAGTCGCAGTCACCGCAGCTCATCGAGGTCCGCGACAGCGCTCACCCGCCACGTTCTCTCCGCGAGCTGGGCCCTCGCCCACGATGCAATCGTGTCGCGGTCCTGATCCGTAAGCTGCGCCGACTCGGACATCAGGACATAACGGGGAATGTCGCCGCCGCCGCTGCAGACGAGACCTGACTCTCCTGAGAAACGCCACAACGCCACCTCGAACTGTTGCCTGGACGCGTCGGGCGTCCCGGGTGGCCACTCGATGGAGAGGATGATGCCGAGTGAGGGACAGGCGCCGCTCATCCCCCTGCGCCCCCGAAGAATCGTTCCGTCACCTCTGGCGACGGCGGGGGCGTCCACAGGCTCACTCCAAACATCAACAGCGCACTCACCAACACCCCCGCTTCGGCCGGGTCGAGCCCCAGCCAGTACGGCGTGCCGAAGCGCGACCAGACCAGGCACGCCACCATCCCGCCCAGCATCGACGCGATCGCCCCGGCGCGCGTGGCACGGCGCCAGTTGAGTCCCACGACGACCGGGATGAAGAGGAACGACACCATCAGCTTCGCCGCCCAGATGACGATGAAGTTCACCAGGGAGAGCTGCCGGAAGGCGAGCAGCACGGGGATTGCGCTGAACGTGACCACGGCCACGCGGCTCGCCAGCACCTTCGCCCGTTCGCTCGCGCTGGGGACGAGCAGCTCGGCGTAGATGTCGTGCGAGACCGCGGATGCCACCGTGAGGAGGATCGCGCCGCCGGTGCGCGTGAATGTCACGACCGCCGCCAGCAGCACGAGCTGCCCGATGGCCGACGGCAGGACGCTCATCCCCAGCACCGGCGTCGCCAGGTCGGCTTGCGGCAGGAAGGGCATCGTCACTCGCATCGACAGCCCGAACAGGAGGACGCCGATCCCCACGCACGCCTGGAAGAAGAACGAGTAACCGATCGCCAGCCGCGTCGCGCGCCGGCTCTGCATGGAGTAGATGGCCGAGATCTCGTACGGCGATGCGGCAAGCCCGAGCCCGATCGCCATGGAGATCGCCAGGAGCTGCCGCCACCCGAACCAGTTGCCGCTCAGTCGCGGATCGATCGACGTGATGGCCTCACCAACGGCGTGCAGGCCACCCAGATGCGACAGGAGGAAGGGGACCGCGAGCACGTACCCGCCCAGCAGCAACACTGCTTTGAGCAACCCTACATACGCATTGCTGTACATCCCGCCCAGCACGGTGTAGACCGTCGTGATCCCGGCCACGAGGAGGACGGCGCGCTGGTACGGCATTCCGCCAACGAGCCCGAACAGGAGTCCGCCGGCCTGGTACTGCGCCGAGAGCATCATCGCGTACACGACGAGGATGAAGACCGCCGAGATCGCGCGCGCCGCCTTGCTCTCGAAGCGCTCGGCGAAGTAGTCGGGCAGGGTAAGCCCCGCGATGCGCCGGATGCGCGGGGCGACGAACAGCGCGGCCACCACCCACCCGATCCAGGTCAGCGGCCACGTCCACGCGTAGCTGATCCCCGAGAAGTAGTGGAACCCCACCATCCCGATCGTGGCGCCCGCGCTCACCTGGTTGGCCATCAACGTGGCACCGCCCAGCAGCGGCCCTAACGAGCGGCCCGCCGCGAGGAACCCCTCCTCGGTCGAGGCGCGGCGGTAGTTGTACAACCCGATCCCGCACACCAGGGCGAGGTACGCCCCGACGACGAGATAGAACGTGGTGAGGTGCGCGCCGGTCATGTGTCCGACTCCGACTGGCGCAGCGCCCACCACTGGTACACGGGAACCCACACCACGAGGATCGCCACGAGGAGCCAGAAGCGCCACGAAAGCCCGCCGTCGTCGCCACGAGGCACCGTCTCGCCACAACGCGCCGCATCGTCCGTCAGGCGCACATGCACGAACGACGGCAGCGCGACCAGGCGAGCGCTCCACGTGCGCGAACCCTCGTGCTCGAATCGCGGGAAGGTCACGGAGGCGCGGTCATCCGGGACGCGCACCGTCACCTGCACGTTTCCCAACCGGGCGTTGGCGCCGCGCGGAATGGGAAAGGTGGGGATCACGATCGGAACATCGACGGCGCCCGCCGTACGCGTCACGGTGTAACGCAGCGCGAAGCCGGTGCGCGTCCCGCGCGCTGAGGTGAGCGTATCCGCGAGCGCGCGCCAGGCACCGTCTGCGCGCGCGGCGAGCGAGACAACGGTCGCGCCATCGTCGAGGAGCACGTCGCCCACGCTGGCGCAGGGGCGCGCCAGGTACTGGAACGCGGCGCGCCGGCTGGTGTCGCCGCTATCGGCCGCCAGCCGCACGCGCGTCACCACCTGCCATCGATCGCTGGTATCGGCGTCGATGGTGACGAGAACGGCCACGCTGTCGCTCCCCGGCGCAGCGGTGGCGGGCTGCTGTGCAAAGCTCGCGCGCGCGATGAAGGTCGACAGCAGCAATGCGGTCGAGCCGGCGATACTGCGCGCGTATCGGCGCGCCACGCCCTGCGAATACCTCTCACGCGTCAGTCGCACGCGCCGTCAGTCGTCGTACGTCGTGGCCTGCGACGCGTCGCCCATCATGAAGGCGTAGTCGCCGGGATGGATACGCGTGCGATAGTTGCGGCACAGCACGACGATGTTGCGCGCGAATGGCGTCACCATCGTCTCCAGCGTCTCGAAGGTGTACGGCGAGACGATGTCGGCCAGCGGCTCCCCCTCGCCCAGCTCCTCGCCCGGCGTGAGCACGCGTCGCGGGACGCAGATTCCCCCCTGGCGCGGGCGCATTACCTTCATCACTCGCATCAGGCGCTGCCCGGCGCGACGCTCCACCGCCCCCTCCAGCACGCCAGCATAGCGCAGTTGGTTGAGCACTCCGTTCACCCCGTTCTCCACGTGTAGCGCCTGCGACTGGTACCCTCCCCCGATCTCCACCACCATGCAGCGCACCCCTTGCTTCTCCGCATACGTCGCGGTCGTTCCCGAGTACATCTCGGCGGGCTTGTACAGGAGCGCAGAGCTGAAGGCGCGCGACAGTCCTTCATCGTTCACCACGTAGCAGTAGTCGACCCACGGAAAGGTGCCGCCGCAATGGATGTCGACGAGGTAGTCGAGGTGGTCGATGAAACCATGGGCGATCGCGTGCGCCTGCTGCTCGCCCAGCCAACCATCCGGCGCACCGGGAAAGAGGCGGTTCATGTCGAGCATGTCGATCGGCGTATTGCGCGAGATCGCTTCCATCGCCAGCGGGTTCGCCACGCCAAGGATCCAGAGCTGTCCCGCCAGCTGCGCCGGATCGAGCCGTTCCCATAGCTCGCGGGCGATGAGCAGCCCTTCGAACTCGTCGCCGTGAATCATCGCCGAGACGCCGACCGTGGGCCCGGGGCGCCCTCCCTCGATGATGTGAATCGTGAGCGCGAGCGCATGACCGCTGGCGAGCGTCGTGATCGGGACGTTGAGGCGCGAACGCCCGGGAGAGAGCCGGGTGCTCACGATGGACGAGTCGTTGGGCATGCGAGGGAACGCTGGAGGATCGGTGCGACGTCGGTCGCCTATTCTACTCCGCGGGTGCGCCGGGCGTGAGCGGCGGCACGTGCGCCGCGACACGAGGGCGGGAGCTGGACAAGCGCAAGCGAACTCCTTGCGCTGGGGACGCGAATCGTCATCGTCATGACGACGTCGATGGAGCAGCCGGACCGCAGGGACCGACTTCGACCGCCACTGCGATCGCCTTCGCCCAGCACCTCACTATCATCGTTCGAGCCCAATGACCAATCATCGTCAACGGCACTTGCTGCGCAGCATCCTTGCGGCGCTCGCCCTCGCCGGGACCATTGCGCGGGCACAGTCCGCCGCCGCGCAGGCCAGCGAGGCCGCTCCGATAATCGCGCGCGAGCGCGCCGCCGACATCGTCCGTCGTGTGCAACGCATTGCCACGCCCGAGGGGATCGATACACTCTTTCCCGTGCAAGTGGGGGACAACAGGCAGTGGATCTCCATCCGCGGGCTCAACCGGCACAACCCCGTCCTCGTCTTCATCCACGGAGGGCCGGCGTCGCCCACCATGCCCGAGGCCTGGGGCTTCCAGAAACCATGGGAGGACTTCTTCACCGTGGTGCAGTGGGACCAGCGCGGGGCCGGGCTGAGCTTCGCCGGGATCGACACCGCGCGCGCGGCGAAGGCGTGGACCGTCGATGACATCGTGTCCGACGCCGTGGTTGTGATCGACTCGGTGCGACACCTGTTAGGCAAGCGCAAGGTCGTGGTGATGGGGCACAGCTGGGGGAGTATCGTTGGCGTGACCCTGGCCGCGCGACGTCCTGACCTGATGCATGCCTACGTCGGCGTGGGGCAGGTCATGGCGTGGAGCCAGGAGAAGGCGCTCTATGATCGCGTGATGGAACTCTCGCGGGCGCATCACCTCGACAGCGCCATTGCCGATCTCCAGCGCATCGCTCCCTATCCGCGCCCCGACGGAAGCAACGCCTTCCAGGGGGCCATGGTGCTGCGCCGGTGGGCAAATGGCTTCAACGGCGGGTGGTACGGGCAGCCCTCGCTCGACATCACCGAGGAGATGGCGTTGCTGTCGCCGTCGTACGACAACGCGGGACTCCTGGTCGCGCGAAAGGCGCCGGCCTTTGCCTCGCCGCGGCTCTTCGGCGCCCTCCTCACCGTCGACCTGCGACAGTACAAGCGCTTCAAGGTTCCCGTCATCGTCCTGCAGGGGCGCTACGATCTCTACACGCCGTATGCCGTTGCCCGCGACTGGGTCCCCATGCTGCAGGCTCCGGTGCGCCGGTTCATCACCTTCGAGCGCAGCGCGCACTACCCCATGCTCGAGGAGCCGGGGCGCTTCCTCATGACGCTCGTGCAGCATGTATTGCCGCTGACGGGCGAGGCGAGGACATTCCCGCTGGGGCCGGACGCGCCACGATAGGCGGTACGCGCCTCACAACCCGAGTGCAGGAATCGGTTCTGCACACGCCGTGCGTCAGCGCGAGACGACCGTCACCACCAGGCCAGGGAACGGGGTCGGGTCGCCATTGCCCAACCGCACATACGCCACCACATCCGTCTTTCCCACGGCACGGGCGGTGATGCGGTCGGTGGCCGAATCGACGTGCAGTACCAGAGTATCGACGGCGCGCCAGAAGGTGGCCGGGTTCCAGCGCTTGCGCCCGCCGCAGCTTTGCAGCTGTATCGAGCGGTAGAAGGAATCGCCGGGATGCACGACCGGATTGACCGGGCGCACCCGCCACAGGTGCGCCGGTCACAGCACGGCGGTGCGCGAACGCAGTAGACTGTTGCGCTGACAACTCCGCGACTCACGCCCTCGCTTCGATGCGCCCAACGCTCGCCGGCCTCTCCCTCGCACTCCTGGTCCTGCTCGGCTGCAAGGTCGAGAACGCGCTCGACTTTCACACCACACCGCCGCCGCCGCCGCGTGGCTATGCCGTCCTCGTCGATGTCTCGGCGCTGCGAAGCAGGGCCGCGTCCGCGACTCCCAACAGCAACTTTGCCGACGCGCTGAGCATCGTGCGCCTGGTCGACTCACTCATGACGCCGCACCTCGAGCTGGCCGCACTCGCCCTCGATAACGCGGCGACGCACACCGTCACCCAGCCCTACGACTACTGGACCTGGCCGTTCGACGTCACGCGGGGCGGCGTTCACTACACCGGCAAACTCCTGGGCGGGCGGCAAGGGACGTTCAACGCGTTCCGCCTTGCCATTTCGTCGACGAACGCCTCGCCGCCCTTTGCCAACTTCACCCTGCTCAACGGCCAGCTCGACTACCTCAGCACGCAGGGCAGGTGGTACGTCTACGACCTCAAGAGCAGCGCGACCGATCCCGTACTGGGGATCGCATGGGTGAAGACAAACACCGGGGTGCAGATCGCCATCGAGCGTCCGCAGGAGCTGTACGGCTACGAGATCAACGGCGGCGTCCATGCCCTCAGGCGCATGGGCAATCTCCCGGCCGACGCCTTCAGCCTCATCTGGACGCCGGCCGATGGCGCAGGGAAGGTCTCGTTGGGCAGTGCCGACTACCGGTGCTGGGACGCGCAGCAACGCAACGTCGCCTGCTAGGCGCAATGGCGACGTGCGCCCTCACGCCCGCACGCCAAGTGGTGCGGGCAATAATCCGGCGGACAGCGTCACCACCTCCTGCCCGGCGCGAAACCAGTGAGCCGGCCTTGGCCCCGCCAGCTGCACGTCGCTCCCGCGCACCCGCAACCAATCCCCCTCCGGGACCCCCAGCACATGCACCGCCGAGTTTGCCACGAGAAACTCGGCCAACCGCTGGGCCCGCGTCTCCCCCTGGTGACCGGCCGGAAGCTCGTTGGTGAAGTGCGGGTTGACCTGAAAGTCGAGGAAACCCAGCGCATCGAAGCCGCGGGGATCGACGATGGGCATGTCGTTCGTCGTGCGGATGGTGGGGCAGGCGAGGTTGGAGCCCGCGCTCCAGCCGATGTACGGAGCGCCCGCGCGCACCTGTCGCTGGATGCGTGGCAGCAATCCCGCGTCGCGGCACTCCTTGAGCAGGTGAAAGGTGTTCCCGCCACCTACCATCACCACCTCGCACTCCTCGAGCACCGCTCCCTCATGCGCCGACCGGATGTCGAGCCGCAACGGCTCGAGCGCCGAGCGCACGTTGTTCGCATAGTCGTCCCACGACACCGTCACGCCGGCAAACGGGACGAAGAAGATACGTCGCCGCTCGCCGACGATCTCGGCGATCGCGTCGAGTGCGTGCGCGAGATAGGGCGCGCCGGTGTTGCGCGAGTTGCTCAGCAGCAGGAGTTCCACTACGCCCCCCACGAGGACACGAGTTCCGCCGTCACGCGCGCCGCGATGGCGTTCGAGAGCAACACCGGGAGTCCCGACGCCTCGACCGCTACCTGCCGATGGAACTCGGTGTAGCCAATGCAGTCGAGGACGATCGCCGCCGTGCCGCGTTCGCGTAGCGTCGCGGCGCCCACGCGCAACGCAGCCACGTCGTGTGCGTACGGCGACGCGGCCGCGTAGATCGGCGGCTGCACCATCGCCCCCCACTTCCCCGCCTCCGACGTCACCTGCGCCGCATCCGGGACCATCACGCCTAACGCTCGCCCACCCACGATGGCCTTGAGCAGGGGAGGGATCACCCGGTCAGGCTCGACCAGCCACGCCGCGCGCGTCTCCAACCCGTGGAAGACGCCCGTGCACAGCACGACGATCACGCCGCACCCCTGCGATTCGAGCGTCTGCACCAGCGTGCGCACCGCCCCCTCGACGCGCGCGCCGTCGAGCCGCACGCTCGTCCCGTCGAGGAGTCGTGTCACCAGCAGGCGATTGCCCGCGCGGTATCCGAAGCGTCCGGCGATCTCGTCAGGCGCAAGTCCGTCCAGTACTCCCACGTGCAGGCACGACGTCGCCGCCGGGAGGTGGCTCTCGAGAATCGGCGTCACGTCGCTTCGCGGCGCCTGCCCGATGGTGATCGTGCCGACGAGCGGGCGCGGCATCGTCAGGCGCTCCGCGCCGCGTGCCCCTGCAGCCGGCGCATGTCGCCGTACAGCGACACCAGCCGGTCGAACTCCGCCGTGTCGTGCAGCTGGCACGTCCCGGCACCCACCTCCTTCGCCACTTCGATCGCGAAGCGCACGGCCTCGGCGATGTCCACTTCGTGGCTCGCCCCCGTTCCGCACCCCGGCACCACCGTCTCCGCGCCAATCGCGATCCCGACCACCGGCGCAGCAGTCGCTGTCGCCGGCTGCAAGATGCTGTTGATGTGGTCCACCCCGTTTCCGTACGGCGTGATGTCCTGCATCGTGACGGGGAAGGTCACCGGCGCGCGCCCAGTCGTCATCTCCATCACGCGCAGCAGGTCGGGCGACACGCGCAGGATCCACCCCTCCTTCACCGTGGGCGAGATGGCGATGCCGCGATGGTTGAGGACGCGGTTCCCCTTCGTCGTGTCGATCGAGAGCACCGCGTCCATCTCCGGCGTCACTTCGCGCGCATTCATGATCTCGATCGACACCGGCGAATCCATGAAGTCCACCGGGGAGTGCGGCTTGGTGGGGGCGTTGGGGCAGATGTGGGTGCAGACGATCACGTCACCGGCAAGCACGTCACCGGCGCGACGCATCGCCGCGAGCTTGCGCGCGATGGCCACCGCCGCCACCGCGCCATCTGCGTCGGACACCAACCCGATGCGTTGCGGCCGTGCTCCCACTCCGCCCAGTCGCCCAACGATCCCCAGCGTGGGGGCGCTGCCACCGGCCGCGCGTCCCCGCGCTCCCCGGATGTCGATGCGGACGAAGTCAGTCGAGCCCTTCTCCCCGCGCACCGTCTCCGTCGTGACCGTGATGCCATCGCCGTCGCCCACCAGGTCGATGACGGTGCCGGCGCTGGCCGTCGGCGAGTCGAGCGCTTCGAAGGCGGCGAGTGTGTGGGCGAGGCTCATGACGTGGAACGACGTGTGAAGGTTGGACGCATAACGAGCGCGGCGGCTCCGCGTGCACTCGGCAGGGACTCAGCGGGGGCTCAGCGTCCCCGAGACGCGCTTCCGCCCTGGCGCACCATGGCGTCGCCGAAGGCAAAGAGCGCGTCGCCGGCAATGAAACCTGCCGCCATCGCCTCCAGTGCGCGAGGGTCGGTCCGGGGGCGCAGCCTCGGCACGGCAAGGCGGACCACGAGCCCGGCCAGCACCGCCCACCCCGCCGCCGGGTTGGCGATGAGCAATCCCGTGGCCAGCAGCACGCCGAGCTGTCGCGCCGATCCACCCGCCAGTTGCAACACGGCCCCGGGAATGGCCCACAGCAGGAGCGCGCGCGCCACCCCCGGCTCCACCCCCGACTGGATCGTCGCCACGTACACGCGCGCCACCGGCGGCACGAGGTCGCGCGCGAAGTAGCCGCGCCAGGCGAGGAGCACCACGACCCCCGCCGTGAGGAAGGCGGCCATCGCCGCGATGAACTGTTCGCGACGTCCCACGCGCTCGAACGCCGCATCGCGCCCCTCGTCGCGCAGGAGGAAACCAGCCTTGAGGTCGTACCCCATGTCGGCGAAAGCCGGCCCGGTGCTCACCGAAAAGCCCGCCAGCAGCGCCAGCGGGACCGGTGGGAAGCCGAGCAGCATGCCGACGATCAGCGTGATGAGCGCGACGGCGAACGCCGGGAACCAGCCGGAGTGCATTGCCGCCAACCCCACCAGGATCTCGTGGACCAGCGCCGCCAGCGCCGCATACACGATGAAGGCCGCCAGTTGCAATGGCTGCAGCTCCGCCCATGCGCCACCCGCCAGCGCAATGATCGCCGCGATCGTCACGAAGCCGGCGAAGCCGAACGCCATCGTGCGCCCCACGCCGCCGTCGTGGGGTCGAGATGTCTCCTGCCCATCGACCGCGTTAGGTGCGCCGCCCGGGTTCCCACCCCGGCTCCCGCCGCGCATCGACGCCACCACCTGCCCCAGCGCCACCAGCCCCGCACCGATCATCATCCCGTGCGGGATGCGCAGCGCCAGCAGGTCCACCCCCGCCACGCGCCCTCCGTATCCACTCGCCAGCAGTCCGCACCCGAACATCGCCAGCGCCCATGCGTTGCCGATGAACGCCGTCCCGAACGCCGCCATCGGGACGTGCAGCCACGACCCAAGCATCCCCAGCGCCACGCTCCCGCCTAACAACGCGCCGCGCTTTCCCCCCTCATCGCCGGCGCGAATCGCCTCCGCTGCCGCGCGCCCCGGCGGCCACGCCCCAGTCGCGGGAAAGGCCGGCGTGTCGAACATCCGATACAGCAGCGTGGCGTCCAGCAGCATCGCCAACGCCACGCCGACAAACATTGGCAGCACGAGGTCCGGGCGCCCCAGCACCCACGGCACTCCCATTGGAAGGAGGAGCGAGTTCGCCGCCCCGAACGTCGCCGCCGAGATCGCGCTCTGCGCCAGGTTCTGCGCGTGCACCGAGCGGAAGACGCGCAGCGGCGCCAGCGGCAGCCGCCCGATCACCATCGCCAGCAACGCCCCGATCAGCGACGTGTTCGGCGTGACGCCAAGCGTGGTGAGCAGCTGCATCCCCACCACCGCACCGAGCACGCTGATGAGGAGGATGGGGACGAGGACCGCGGGCGCGAGCGTGCGCGGGTGGGTCACGCTCGGCATGCCACGGAGCGTCATCGGCAGGTTGAAGACACTTGCACCTCGAAACGCCTAACGCACCCGCACAAACCGCAGGTGCCGCACCCGCCCCGATTCCACCAGGTAGCCGGTAATGCGCCCCCTGGCGTCGCGCTGCACGTCGAACACCGCGCCCCCGCGCACGAAGCCGTCCTTGTACGCCGGCTCCATCACGCCCAGCCGGCGGTTGTTGGCGTACGCCACCAGCTCCCCCTTCTCGACACGCCACGACTGCGTCGTCTCGATCTCGTCGTTGCGGTACTCCCCCGCGTACTCGGCCAGCGCCGCCGCCGTCAGCGACACGGTGTCGGCACGCGTCCACGTCACCGTCTCGGCCGCCGTGCGCGTCACCATCCGCGACGGTGCGCCAGCGTTTCCCTCGAAGCGCAGCTCGGTCGCGTTGCCGGCGCGATAGCGCCCACCGCCCAGTGCCACGACGCGCGCGCGCTCGCCGTCCAGCGAGACCAGCGTGTCGCCCGCCAGTCGCAGCCTGCGCACCTCGCCACGCTCCACGTTGCGCCACACCCCGGTCAGCGTGCGCAGCGCCGATGCTGGTTCCTCGACTTTCGGCGCCGCCGAGAGCGCTGCTCCCCACTCAACCGCGCTGTCTCGCTGCATCCGGTCGCCCAGGTAGATGCCTGCGACCTTTCGGGCCAGCGAGTCCGGCCCCGACGTCGACAGGTTGCAGAACGTCGAGATCGCCATGCGCTGGTCGGGAAAGCGGAGGAAGTGCCCGCGATACCCCGCCCAGCTCCCGCCATGCGAGACGACGCGCAACCCGCGCATGGTCCCAACGGAGAGCCCGACCGCGTACGCCTGCGTCGCGCCGGAGGTGGCCGGCGTCCCATCGTTGAGCGTCGTCGCCGTCGTCATCGTGGTGATGATGTCGCGACTGCCCACGGTGGCGGCGTCGTAGTTGTCCAGCCAGCGCCCGAAGTCCTCCACCGTGGTGTGCACAGCGCCGGCTCCCATGATTGCCCCGTCATACGGCGAGCGCGCAACGCGGAAGCCGCCACCGGCACGCGGTGCGTAGGCTGTTGCCAGGTTGGGAATGACCAGCGATGCATCCGACAGGTAGCGCGTGTCGAGCATGCCTAACGGCTTGAAGATCCGCTCGTCGGCAAACTGCGCCAGCGTCTTCCCCGTGAGGCGGTAGACGATCTGCGCCGCGAGGATCCACCCCGAGTTGGTGTAGAGGTAACGCGCCCCCGGCTCGTAGTTGGGCTCCGCCGAGCGCGTGATCACGCGCAACGCATCCACCGTGTCGCCGGCGAAGGCGCGCCCGGTCTGGCTCCACATCACGTAGAGGTCGCGCAGCCCGCTCGTCTGCGACAGCGCACGGCGCAGCGTCACGCGGTCGGCATAGGCAGGCATCTCCGGGATGTACTTACGGATCGGGTCGTCGAGCGAAAGCTTCCCCTCCTGCTGCAGCAGCAGGATCGCCATCGCCGTGAACTGCTTCGAGATCGACCCCACGTCGAGCACGGAGCGCGGCGAGAGGGCGACGCCGAGCTCCAGGCTCGCCATCCCGTAGCCACGCGCGTAGAGCACCTTCCCGTCATGGTACACGCCGAGCGCGCATCCCGGCGAGTCGGTGCGATCGAAGCGCTGGAAGACCGAGTCGGCGCGCAGCGCTCGGGCGTCGCGTGTGCCGATGATGTGCTGCGCAGGCGCAACGGCTGGCGTGGCGAGCGTCGCGAGCTGCAACGCTCCAACGAACGCCCAACGCGAGAGACGCTTCGCGTGGGCGGGGGACGAAAGACGGAAATGGCGTCGCATTGGGGGCTCCGGGGGGAGTGGTGCCGTGGTGCGGGTGCGCAGTGGTGCACGTGCGCAGAAGATGTCCCCGAATCGCCTCGCGCGTCAGCGGCGACTTGCGTCGTCTCCTTGTCGACGCAGCGCGCGCGACGCCGAGCCGCCGCCGGCGCTCACGAATGCCGCGGTGCCAACCAGCAACCCGAAGCCAAGCATCGGCCCCGCCCCGAACCCGATGAGCGGCGCCGGCGTGCGCCCCGCCACCGATCCGGCGTACAGCACCGCGTAGTACGCGGCCACCCCGCCCAGCCAGTAGCCGTCGTGGCGCGACCACCAGGCGAGCCCGGTCGCGAAGACGACGGCGCTTGCCGCGACCGCGAGCCCCGCCACGAACGAATGCGCGAACGCCAAGGCGAAGACCCCCTCGACATGCGGCACGGGAAGCAGCGGGTCGGGGCGCGTCGTACTCCACGCCGCGATCAGGGCAATGAGTACCAGCGCCGCGACAGCCGGCGCGCGCGTTGGGCGATGCGTCAATGCAATCGTCGCCGCCCCCGCGAGCAGCGCGAGTCCCTGCGACGCGTCCGGCTGCAACGCGAGCGCGAGCGCTGCGGCAATCATCGGAATCCAGCATCGCGATACCGTTGCACGGTCCCTCCGCGCGAGCGCCCCACCCGAAGCGAGGAACATGGGAAGCACGAGCGGCGCCATGTAGAGATGTACGCCACCCACAGACAACCATCGCGTGGGGCCGTCGGCGTCGGCGAGGAGCGGCAACGCCAGCGCGGCCAGCGTCATCGCTGCGATGACGAACTCCGGAACGGCGCGTCGCGCGCGCAGGGAGAGCCTATGCCCCGCGATGGCGAGGATGCCAGCAAGCGCGATCGAGACGAGGTGGGCCGTCCAGGTGCCGCGCCCCACCTCGCCGTACCGCAATACCATCGCACTCGCCGCCACCGGCGGCAGCGCGAGCAGGAGGAGCCGCAACGGGTCAGAAGTAGAGCGTGACGCGCAGCGCAACATTACCGAAACTAAACTGCACCTGGTTCAGGTCCTCCGTGCGGTCGTTCGATTGCGACCCTCGGATCTCGAGGTGCGTCCTCGCATAGTCCACGCGCCCCTCGTACGCCGCGCCGAGCGACAGTTGAGGGGTGACCATCCACCCCGCGCCCACTCCGCCAAAGATCCCCGCGGCCGACATGCGCTCCTTCTGCTCGGCCGTCCCGCCGAGCCATGTCACCGACGTCGTATTGTTGCTATGCCTGGCTCCCACGCCGATTGTCGCGAACTGCACCACACGACGCGTGATGGGACGGTAGAAGCGCTCGCCTACCCGCAGGTCGAGTCCCGACGAGTTGGTGGTCGTCGACTCCGCACTCCTCGACCCGTGAGAGGCCGAGCCGCCGATGTCCAGCACGAGCGCGCGGCGCGCCGAATGGAAGCGCAGCAACCCCGCGCTCCCGAAGCCGTTGCCCGCGGAGAACTCCGCCCCCCATTGCCGGGCGCGGAAGGGAAGGGAATCGGTCGACTGCGCCGCCATGGGACGCGCACAGATGACCAACAGCGAGCAGACAGACAAACGTGCGACAAAACAGCTGATGCGCGACATGTGGTTCAATCCTCGGCAGCGGGAAGCACCATCGACGCTCCGCCGTTGGAGCGTCCGCCCCACTCTGCCGGCACGCTCGGGATTGCGCAATCGGGAGTCGCCCGATCGGGAGTCGCCCGATCGGGCGACTCCCGATCGAATCGCGGGGCGCGTCCATGCTGGCGCGACGGCACCGCTGCTCCATATTGCGCTCGCGGCTCGCTACTGGCGCAAACTCCCGTTGTCCATCCTCCCGCACGTTGTGCCGATCATGCTTCGTTCCCTCCTCGTGTGCGCTGCCTGCACGGCGCTCGTTGTCGCATCGGCCGCTGCCCAGCCGGGCGTCCCGCGCCGCCCCGGCAACCTCGCCCTCACCCCGCCCATGGGGTGGAACAGCTGGAACCGCTTCGGCTGCAACGTGAGCGACAAACTCATTCGCGAGACCGCCGACGCCATC
This sequence comes from Gemmatimonadaceae bacterium, assembly GCA_020852815.1. Classification (NCBI taxonomy): domain Bacteria; kingdom Pseudomonadati; phylum Gemmatimonadota; class Gemmatimonadia; order Gemmatimonadales; family Gemmatimonadaceae; species Gemmatimonadaceae bacterium. The sequence goes on from JADZAN010000018.1 coordinate 125,583, forward strand.
GCCGCCAACGGGATGCGCGACGCCGGCTACACGTACGTCACGATCGATGACTGCTGGCAGGTGGCGCGCAGCGCCGCGGGGACTATTGTCATCGACATGGTGCGCTTCCCCGCGGGGATGAAGGCGCTGGCCGACTACGTGCACGGCAAGGGGCTCAAGTTCGGCATCTATACCGACGCCGGCCGCAAGACGTGCGAGGGGCGCCCCGGTTCCCATGGTTACGAAGCGATCGACGCGAGGACCTACGCCGCCTGGGGTGTCGACTATGTCAAGGTCGACTGGTGCAATAGCGAGGGGCTCGACGCTCCCACGCAGTACCGCATCGTGCGCGAGGCATTTGCGGCTGCCGGACGCCCGATGGTGCTCAGCATCTGCGAGTGGGGGCTCAACCGCCCATGGGAATGGGCCCCCGGCGTGGGCAACCTCTGGCGCACCACGGGCGACATCCAGGATCGCTGGAGCAGCATCCTCACCCTCGTCGACCTCAACGTACAGTATTCGCACGTCGCCGGCCCCGGCGGCTGGAACGACCCCGACATGCTCGAGGTGGGGAATGGCGGCATGACGCCTAACGAATACCGTGCCCACTTCTCCCTCTGGGCGATGATGGCTGCCCCGCTCAACGCCGGGAACGACGTGCGCGCGATGATGGACTCGACCGACGCCGCACGCCTCGTGCGCGAGATTCTCCTCAACCGCGAGGTGATCGCCGTCGATCAGGACTCGCTCGGCCGCCAGGCAACCATCGTGCAGGCGTCGCCGAGCGAGACGCAGGTCTGGTCCAAGCCGCTGGCCGACGGGTCGCGCGCCGTCCTCCTCTTCAACCGCGCCTCCGTCTCCACCACCATCACCGCCGACTGGGGGCGGGTGGGGCTCGGTGCCACGCGCGGTCGCGTGCGCGACCTGTGGGCGCACAGCGACGTTGGTGTCGTCGAGACTCGTTATGCGGCGACGGTGCCGTCGCACGGCGTGGTGATGCTGCGGGTGTGGCCGGTGAAGTAACGTCGCCCCGACGCTGGCCTTGGCGATGGGAGCCGCGCCGCCCCCTACGGGCGGCGTGGCACCACGCCCGTCACGTGCACCCCCGCGCCCCGCGCGGCGTCGAACGCCGTCACGACGTCCTGGTATCGAACCGTTGGCGCCCCGCGCACGAAGAGGATCTTCCGCGGACGATCCCGAACGACCTGTTGCAGCCGAGCCGTGAGTTCACCCGGCGCGATATCGATCCCATTGAGCACGTAACGGGGGCCTGCCTCGACGCTGAGCACCAGCGAGGGCTCGGACGCCGATGTCCCCTCGTCCTGCGGGAGCTGGAGCGGGAACTCCTTGCGCACCGCCACCTGCGCGATCATGAAGATGACCAGTAGGACCAGAAGCACGTCGATCATCGGGACGACGTTGGGCTCGCGCGTGAGCCCGGGGATCGAGACGGATCGCATGCGTCCTCCAGGAGTTGGGTGCAGGACAGCGTGCAACCACCGGATGAGCGCGCGCTTGCGGAAGCATGGCGAGCGCATGAAGGACGCATGAGGAATCGATGAAGGCCACGCGGCGCCGCCCGCGGGAGCGCCGGGAGGGCGTTACCGCTTCCCCGCCCGCCGCTTCCGATCCTCCTCCCACTCCACGAACGGCCCGTCGAAGTCCACCAGGTGCGTCCCGTCGAAGGCCCACACGCGCGTCGCCACCTCGCGCAGGAAGGCGCGGTCATGGCTCACCAGCAGCACCGAACCCTCATAGTCCTCCAGCGCATCCTCCAACGCCTCGATGTTCTCCACGTCGAGATGGTTGGTCGGCTCGTCGAGGATCAGGAGGTTCGCGTGCGAGAGCGTCATCAGCGCCAGTGCCATGCGCGCCCGCTCGCCGCCGCTCAGCGTGCGGATCTCGCGAAAGACCTCGTCGCCACTGAAGCCGAAGGCCCCCAGGCAGTTTTGCACCTGGCCACGGTTCCACAGCGGGCGATGGTCCAGGATCGCGTCGGCCAGCGACTTGTCGAGCGGGAGGTCGCCCAGGTCCTGCCGGAACCAGGAAGGGGTGATCGACCCGCCGATCCGCGCCTCGCCAGCGGCCGGCGTGCGATCGCCGATGATCGTCGAGATGAACGACGACTTCCCCGCGCCGTTAGGCCCCACGAGCGCGACAAAGTCGTTGCGCCGCAGCACGGCCGTGAAGTCGTCCACCAGAACGCGCCCCGGCACCTCCACGCGCAGCTCCTTCACCGCGATCACCTGGTCCCCGCCGCGGTCGGCGACCTCGAACTGCAGCGACATCGCGGCCGGATCGCCCGGCGGCGGCGCGAGGCGTGGCAACCGCTCCAGCCGCTTGCGCTTCCCCTTCGCCTGGAACGAGTTCACCCCGGCGATGTTCCGCCGGATGTACTCCTCCTCCTTCTTCACATACGCGCGCTGCCGCTCCAGCTCGCGCTCGCGCGTGAGGCGACGCTCGGCCCGCTGCGGGACAAACTGCGAGTAGTTCCCCCGGTACCACTCGCTCGTCTTCCCTTCCACGTGCAGGATGTGCGTGCAGATGGCGTCCATGAAGGCGCGGTCGTGCGAGACGACGATCACCGTCTCGTTGGCCTCGTGCAGCCACTCCTGCAGCCAGGTGGTGGTGTCGAGGTCGAGGTGGTTGGTCGGCTCGTCGAGCAGCAGCAGGTCGGCAGGTGCAATGAGCTGCGCCGCCAGCCCCACGCGCCCCCGCTCGCCACCCGACAGCGTCGACACAGGGCGCGTCTTCGATTCCTCGGCGTCGAAACCAAGCCCCTGCAGCACCGCATCGACGCGCGCGTGGTAGATGTAGCCGCCTAGGTCGCCGAATCGCTCCTGCTCGTGCCCGAAGCGCGCCAGGAAGTCGTCGGTGACCTTGTCGCCGAGTTCTCCCATCTCCATCGCCATCTCGGCCAGGCGCTGCTCGAGCGCGATCACCTCTCGCCAGGCCGCCGCCCCCGCCTCCCACACCGTCGTCGCTCCCTCGAAGGCGCGGTGCTGGTCCAGCAGCGCATGCCGCAGCCCCGGCTTGCGCGCCACGCTCCCCACGGTCGGCTTGAGCTCCCCGGTGATGAGCTTGAAGATCGATGACTTGCCGGCGCCGTTGCGGCCGATGATTCCCCAGCGTTCGCCATCGGCAACGGTGAAGGCGACGTCCTTGAAGAGTTCAGTCGCGCCGAAGGAGAGGCCGACGTTGGCGAGCGAGAGGAGGGTCACGCGAAGGTGGACGAGGGGCGAGGAGGCGCCGAGCGCGAGTGCGTATGCGCACGCGCATGCATCGCGCGCGAGCATCACGCGCGAGCATCACGCGCGAGCTGCGACACACGACGGGAAAGCTAAACGCCTGCCGCGCCCGGCCGGACTCCCTCGTCGAGAGGCGTCGTCGCCAGCTAGTCCTCGAGCGTCATGGGCCGAAACGAAATGGCGAGCGAGGGGCCGACCTCGCACCAGTACACCGACACGCTCGCTGTTCCCGCCCACTCGTCACGACGTTCGACGAGGTCGGCCGCATCGCGCGCCTGACGCGCGCGAATGGTCGCTGGCGACGCGCCCGCGATCTTGCGCCGATAGTCGGCGCACATCGCCTCCGGCGGTCCGCCGATCGACGGGCCATGAAAGAGGAGCAGGACGTGCTCGACGTCGTGCAGCGTGATGAGATACTGGCATTCGCGGCGCAACTGCTGCGCGCGGATGAAGTCGCGTCCGCTCGAGGCGAGCGCCCCGCCGCCGCCGGGCACATAGAAGCGGTCGTACTCCGTGAGCCCGAGGTGGGAGGAGAGAAACGCATCGGTCGCACCTGCAGCCGCCCGTCGGAGCAGGCGACGACGAGCGTGCGGGAGCGCGCGGGTGCCCACGTTCGTGGGTTCATCTTCTTCCATCGAGCATGCCGCTCGTTCCGCGAAACGTGAACACCATGATGGGCACGGACGTGCAATCTACGTCCACAACGGCGATCTTGATCCCGCTCCCTTCGTGACGCCAGGACCCGCACCCGAGGGCACGTCCCCATTCGCCACACGCTGCTTTCCCTGACCGCGGCCATCCTCCTCGCCAGCCGCACGCTCGCCGCGCAGCTCCCTGGCCCATCGGAGATCCCGCTCCCCGAGCATCCGCGCCCCGACTTGGAGCGCGCCGACTGGCTCAACCTCAACGGGCGATGGCGCTTCGCCTTCGACGCCGCCGACGCGGGCGAGCGCGAGGGCTGGGCGCAGCGCGCCCTCCCGGGGACGCGCGACATCCTCGTCCCCTTCTCGTGGGGCGCACCGGCCTCGGGAGTCCCCGATAGCGCGGCCATCGGCTGGTACTCGCGAGCGGTCACGATTCCCGCGGCCTGGACGGGGCGGCGCGTCTTCCTCGTGATCGGCGCCTCCGATTGGCGCACCTCGGCGTGGCTCGACGGCAAGCTCCTCGGGACGCACCAAGGGGGCTACACCCCGTTCGCCTTCGAGCTCCCGGCGCCACTGGCCGTCGGGACCGCCCAGCGCCTAACGATCCGCGTCGACGATACCGACCACCCCTTCAAGCTCGAGGGAAAGCAGGGATACGGGAAGGCGCGCGGGATGTGGCAGACGGTGTACCTCGAGGCGCGCGGCAGCCATCCGCTCGAGGCGGTGCACTACACACCGCGTGCCGACCTCGCCGGCGTGGGGGTCGACGTCCGGTTGCGCGAGCCGGCCCCGGCCGGGTTGCGGCTGCGCCTCGCCTTCACCAACCGGCCGGGGCAGGGCGACGTGACGGCAAGCGTGCCGCCAGGTGCCACCAGCGTCCACGTCGACGTCCCCTTGCCCGGTGCACGTCCCTGGTCGCTCGATGACCCGTTCCTCCACGACGTCACGGTGAGCGTCGGCGGCGCGGGGGTCGCCGAGGACCGGGTGAAGACCTACTTCGGCATGCGCACCGTCTCCGTCGTGCAGCTGCCGGGAACCCGGCATCCGTACGTGGCCATCAATGGACAGCCGGTGTACCTGCAGCTCGCCCTCGACCAGGCGTACCACCCCACCGGCTTCTACACCTTCCCGACCGACAGCGCCCTGCGCAACGAGATCCTCCTCGCCCGACAGATCGGGCTCAACGGGCTGCGCGAGCACATCAAGATCGAGTCGCCGCGCAAGCTCTACTGGGCCGACAAGCTCGGCGTCCTCATCATGGCCGATGTTCCCAACTGGTGGGGGCCGCCGGATTCCGCCGCGTTCCGGGAGCACGAGACGGCGCTCCGCGGCATGATCGATCGCGACTACAATCACCCGTCGGTCTTCTCCTACGTCATGTTCAACGAGACGTGGGGGTTGCGCACCAAGGTGGAGAACGACGAGCGCTACACCAACGAGACGCAGCGCAAGGTGGCCAGCGTCTACCGCCTGGCCAAGTCGCTCGACGCCACGCGCCTCATCGAGGACAACTCCATCTGCTGCGGCGCCGGACACACGGAGACCGACCTCAATACCTGGCACGAGTACCTCGCCGGGTGGCGCTGGGAATCGTTCGTGAAGCGGCTGAGCGACAGCACCTACACTGGCTCGCCCTTCCACTTCGAGCGCGGCTGGACGCAGGGCGCGCAACCGATGCTCAATTCGGAGTTCGGCAACGTCTGGGGCTACAAGGGGAGCACGGGTGACGTGGACTGGAGCTGGGACTACCGGCGCGCGATGGACGCCTTCCGGCGCCATCCCAAGGTGGCCGGGTGGCTCTACACCGAGCACCACGACGTCATCAACGAGTGGAACGGCTACGTGCGCTTCGACCGCTCGGCGAAGGAGACGGGCTTTGGCGACCTCGTGCCGGGCATGACGTTGAACGACCTGCACGCCCCGTTCTACATCGCCGTTGGCGACTCGCTCCTGAGCCACGTCGTCCCGGCGGGGGCGCGTATCGACGTCCCGCTCTATGCCTCGTTCCTGACTGGCGCCGCCTCGCACGGCGATTCGCTCACGCTGCGCGCCGAGCTGTCGGGATGGAACAGCTTCGGCGAGCGCCGCGCCTACGGCAGCTACTCGATGCGCGTCCCGTATCGCCCCTGGACCTCGGCGCCGCTCCCCCCGCTCTCGATCTCCACACCTAACGAGCCGAGCGTGTCGGTGCTGGCCGTGCAGCTGTCGGACGACGCCGGGAATGTGCTGCACCACAACTTCACGACCTACATCGTGGAAGGAGCCCCCGACAGCGGAACGCTCGCCGACGGTCGCCGCGTGCGCGCGTCGCGCGTGGGCGTGGCGGCACCGGGCGACGCGCGCTGGTCGCTCAAGCAGTGGAACGTATTCGGCGACGCCAAGTTCAACGGCGCCGGCAGCGGATATGTGGAGTATCGCATCCCCTGGCCAAGGGGATTGCGCGCCGAGGACGTGGCCAGCGCGAGCTTCCTCGTGGAGGCCTCGTCCAAGCGCCTCAACGGCAAGGACCGCGACTCGACGGCGCGCGCGAGCGGCGACTACATGCGAGGGGGCGGCCTGCACGATCGGAGCCTCAACAGCAACGCCTACCCCATGACGAGCACCTACAAGTTCCCCAGCGCCGTCACCGTGCGCGTGAACGGAGCGGTCGCTGCACGACGCGAGCTGTCCGACGATCCCGCCGATTCACGCGGCATCCTGAGCTGGAACGCCCAGCGATTCGACGGCACGTTGACCGAAGCCGGTTCGTACGGCGAGCTGCTGCGCATCCCCATCGCCGCGCCCGCGCTGGCCGAGTCCGCGGCTCGTGGCGAGATCGTGATACGGATGGAAGTGAGCGACGCACTCCCCGGCGGGCTCGCCCTGTACGGGGCGCGCTTTGGGCGCTATCCGCTCGATCCGACCGTGCTCTTCGTGCTGCGCTGAACGAACACCGCGCGGCGCCGCGCGATGGCGCCATCGCGATCGGCCGCCGCGCGCTCAGCCGCGCGGCACCCGCACCAGGGCCCACGCCGCGGTCGAGTCACGCTCGGACAGGGCGCGCGCGAGCTGCGTCAGGCCCACCATGGGAGGGCGCCCGTTCGTTGCGCGCAGCACGGAGTCGAGCGCCGCGGCGGGAAAGCCGGGACTCACGCGCACCACGACCGCGCGGTAATCCGCCGGCCCGATGCCGACGTCAGTCGCGAGCCCGATGGTCTCGCTCCCGCCCATGCCACAGTGTCCCGTTGCGGGGTTGACGACCCCGCCCGCAGCGCCGCATCCAAGACCCGCCGGCGGGTAGTCCGGCGATCCGCTACCGGTCCCGGACGGTGGCACTAGCGGGCCACTCTTCCGGGGGTACTGCACCGTCTGCTCTCCCGGAGCGCGAACCGGGAGCGACGCGAACGGCTCGAGGAGAAACCAGCCGCGCTCCTCGTGGTAGCCTAACGGGAGAAGGATCGCGGGCTGCGTCAGCTCGACCGACACGGCGACGGCGGTACTGCGAAGCCGGGCGCTTGCCGTGAGCGTGCTGCTGGGCGAGAGGGGCCACGCCGCTCGCGCACCCTGCGCCCCCGCGACAGGCGGATGCATCGCCACGCCCGCCAGGATGATCGCGCCACCGATTGCGGCTCTCCACATCGTCCTCCTCCTCGTCTCAGTTGGTCTGTACAGTATTGACCTCGAACGGCGCGCTGACAAGCGTCACCCAGCAGTCGCGCCGCGTGTTTCGTACACAGCGACTGGCGGTGGCGATGAATCGATAGCGCCCGGGAAGCGGTGCGACCCAGCGGACCGCGAGTGCGCGCTCCCCGCGCGCACCGCCGATCACGTGGCTGAGGACGGCGGAGTCGCCAGGTGCAACTCGGGTTTCGGTGTACATGGTGAGGCAATCGCGGATGACGACGCCATCCAGCACGGGGCGCCAATGCCCTCCATAGTCGAACTGAAGAACGAGTCCCGCGCCGCCACACGTCGTCTCGAACGTCAGCGTATCGCCTGACGCGTTCCGGATGCGGGCCTGCGCCGTGAACCGGACCGAGTCGACGCCGGGCGAGATGGGGCGCAGCTCGGCGCGCATGGGGATGCTCAGCGGGGTGAGCGCCGTCGTCGGTGCCGGCGTGCGGCACGCGACGGCCGCCAGGAGCAACGCGGCGATGGGGCTTCCGAAGTGAGTTCGACGCGTCGACACCTCCCTCCGCCTGAACGATCCAGGACCCATTGGTCGCCTCACATATCATTGCGCGTGGATCGACGAAAGCCGGCTTCGAGCTGCAACCGTCTAGTACAGGCGCGGCGCCGCCGGGTTCCGAGGTATGATCAGCCGGAGCAGGGGTCGGGCCGCGCCAGGTCGCCGGTGGAGAGGAGTGCCCGGGGCGTGTCGCGGGCGAGCGGCGTTGCGCCGATCGGCATCCCGCCGCGGCAAGGGGCGACCTGGCTCGCGCAGGGCGCACGCGCGCCGTAACTTCGCCCGCCTCAGCCGTTACCATGCCTCCTTCACGGAACGACCATGATGCGCCGCAACGCTCGCTCGCTCGGCATGCTGCTCCTCCTCGCCATGCCGGCCTCCACGGCCCTGGCCCAGGAGGGGAAGTTCGACCTCCAAAAGACGAAAACCGTTCTCTCCGGGGTGATCGAGAAGACGCTGGCCGAGCATGGCATCCCGTCCATGTCCATCGCGCTGGTGCGTGGTGACTCGATCGTCTGGAAAGGGGCGTTTGGCTACGCCAACATGCGCACCCGCACCCCCGCCACCACCGAGACCCTCTACAGCACCGGGTCCTCGTTCAAGTCGGTCACCGCGACCGCAATCATGCAGCTGGCGGAGCAGGGAAAGCTCAAGCTCGACGACCCCATCAACCAGTACCTCGGCGACTCCAAGGTGCAGGAGCAGCCGGACAAGCCGGTCACCTTCACGCACATCCTCTCGCACTGGTCGGGGCTCAAGAGCGGCGCCGAGACGCAGCCCATCTGGGGGCGCAAGCTGCCCAGGACGATGGAAGCGTTCACCGCCGCGCTCACCCCCGTGCGCGCCCCGGAAACCAAGTGGGAATACAACAACTTCGCCTACGGAACCGCGGGGCTCCTCGCGCAGAAGATCTCCGGCATCGAGTACGAGCAGTACATGGTCGATCACGTGCTCAAGCCGCTCGGCGTCACCACCCCGCATCCCGTCTATCCCTCGCCTGACATGGTCGAGCGCATGGCGCTCCCCTATGCAGCTGGCGGATCGCTCGGCAAGCCCGAGCCGGTGGCGCAGGTGCACTTCGACGTCTATCCCGCCGGTGACATCTACCTCACCGCCGAGGACATGGCGCGCTACCTCGCGGCGCAGTTGAACGGCGGCGTCTTCCAGGGCAAACGCATCCTCTCGGAGGAGTCGGTGCGCGCCATGCACGAACCGCGCTTTGGCGGGGACTACGGTTTTGGCTTCTGGATGGTGAAGGACAGCGCCAGCGGCCACACGCTCATCCATCACGGCGGCGCGATTGCCGGGCAGCGCGCCTTCCTCATCGGCGACCTCGATGCCAAGGTCGGCGTGTACTACATGACCAACTCCGACTTCCTCCCCGACGCGACGCCGCCCGTGCAGTCCGAGGTCGTCTACGCCGCGCTCAAGCTGCTGCGGGGCGAGAAGTACGTGCCGCGCCCGTCGCGGAAGGGGATCGTGGTGGACGCGAAGCTGCTCGACTCGTACGTGGGGACCTACGTACTCGGTCGCCAGTCGCTCGAGGTGAGCCGTGTCGGCCGTGCGTTAGCCGTTAGGCAGGGCGGCCAGGCCGGACTGAACGAGCTGCTCGCCGAGACTCCCACGCGGTTCTTCCAGCAGGGCAGCGCCATGACCTTCACGTTCGAGGGAGAGAACGGCAAGGTCGAGCGGCTCGTGCTGCAGGCCGGTGCGCAGCGGATGGTGGCGACGCGGCGCCCGTAGGCGGGGAACATCGCACCCACCGGATCCTTGGACCCGAACCGAAGCCTCCAGTGGGAGAGTCTCGTCGATCGATTTGGCGGCCACGAAAGCGGACGCGCAGCCGGCAGCTGCAGCGAGCATCACCGCGAAGACGAGCGAGTGGTATCGCATCCGAAACCTTCCCGCCGTGTCGGCTCAATACGCAACGCGAGGGCGAGGTCTGCTGCGCGACTCGGCGGCCTGTCTCCTGCCACGCCATCGCGCCAGGAGTCCAGCTCCCACGAACACACGCGTGCCCCAGGGACACCAACTCGAGATGTCGCTGGGCCCAGGCGCGGTCTCGCCACAGCGCAGATCCGCGCGACCGAAGACGGCGCCTCCGAACAGCCGCATCACGTCGCCGCGTATAGTGGGTTCCTCGACGCTGATCAGAATGGAGCCGAGCCGCTGCTCGCTGCCCGCACGACGCGCGCGGAGTTGCAGGACGGCGCCACTGATCGACACGAGCTGTCCGCCCGCCAGCTGCCGCCCCACGCTCGTCACCAGACCGCGGTCGTGCCCCCCGCCAAGGGCCGCGATGCCACCTACGCCCGCGTCCCATCCCGACGTCCATCGCCGCGGCGCCTGGACGAAGAGGGTCCCTCCCACTCCGTTCCATCCCGTCGCGAGAGCGAGCCCGAGGCGCACCGCTGGGCGAACGTCGCTTTCCGGCACCCAGCCAAACTCGTGCGTGACGGCCGCCTGGGGTCGCACGCCCCATCTCGTGCGCGCCGAATCGTCATGACGTACGGCACGCGCTTCGGCAAGATGCGCCGTGACCGACAGGCTGGTGCGCACGCCAGGTTGAACGCGCGGCGACACAGGGAACACCGGAAAACAGGCTGTGGTAATCGTCGCGAGCAGGAGCGTGAGCGGGCGGCCAAGCTGCGCGCAGCAGCGCAGTTGATGTGTCGCCAAGACACGAAGCGAATCGATTGGACCCGTGTCACCCGGCTGCAGCATATTGTCGCTCCTCTAACAGCATTCCGTCGCTCGCCCACCTGAACCTGCAACTCATCCGCGTGCCGTCCGACATGGTCGGGCGTTGGGTCCTCGCCAAACTGGACCGCGTCGACCGTCGGTCGCCCCTTCAGCAGCGCCGGTGCCGGCCGTCCATCACGTCCCCGTCGGCCGCAAGGATGATAGGGTACGTGATCGGCGCGACCACCACAGCAGCCTTAGGTCGCTTCCTGCCCCAGGACGCGGACGACGATCCATCTCCCTTCGCGTCGCTCGAGTGCGACACGGAATGCCGAGAAGGACAGCTGACCATGCGCGCCCGCGGTCTCCCATGCAAGGGCGGCCTCCGCAGCGGACGCCGTCATGACGCGAATGTGAATGGCGACCAGCACCGAAACGCCACGAAGCTGACACCGATGCGGTGTTGCAGCGTCACATGCGACCACCGCTGAGCGTTTCACCTTCACCGCGCGAAACTCTCGAGCGAGTTGATCCACCTCAGGCGAGTCGGCAACCTCACCGTGACGATCGATGGCAACGGCAATGCGTCCCGTTGGCAGCGATTTCTTGAAGAAGGCCGCCACCGCCGATGCCACAGCGCGCCGCTCCAAGGGCGAATCCTGGGCGCGAAGGGGAATAGCGAGGGCCAAGGTGGCAATGCAGGAGCCGAGAAGGATGCTGCGCTTCCCGGTGACGTGCGCGCGACAGGTGGGTGTGATCACCTGAACAGATTGCCTCACCGCGCGGCGAGGCAGGAGAGGGACGCGTCAGGTTCCGGCGGGCGTTTCGACTGGGCAAGCTCTCGTGTGACGCCAGCGCGTACGCGCCACCCCGTGGGATCGCGCGCGGCGAAGTACACGACGCTCCACTGTTGATGGAGCGCATCGCGCGAGCGTCCTAGCCAGGACACCACATCGAGCGATGCCTCGTGGCGAGTGATGGCGAAGTGTCGCACGATCACGTGATAGCGGAGCGTCGCGTCGATTCCTGAGAGGGCGGCCCCGACGCCGCTGCGTGCGGAATCGTGGAGCGTCGCGAGGAAACTGGCTGGCGCGTCGCCCGGAGTGATCAGCAGGCCAACCGACGAAGAGGGCGACGCCGGCGATGACGACGAGGTCCTCACGACGACCAAATCGTGGGCAACCGCGACGGCGAAGCGCTGAGCCACGGTCGTGGAATCAGTAGCCGATTGTGCGGCAGCCGAAGCGCCGACCGCCGCTGTCGCGCAGAAGACTCCGACGCTTGGAAGCCATCTCACAAACTGTCGTCGGCGTGCAGCGTGGTCGTCTTCGTGGCAACGTCGACTCTTCCCCATTGCGCGCCGCTCGACTTGGCTTTACACTGAACCACATGGTTCAGTTTCGCGCCCCCCATCTGGATGCCTCCTTCGCCGCGCTTGCCGACCCCACTCGGCGCGGTATCCTGGAGTTCCTTGGCCAGGCGGACGCGTCGATCACTGAACTTGCCGGCGCGTTCCACATGACCCTCACCGGCATGCGGAAACACATCGGGGTCCTGGAGCACGCAGGGCTCGTCTCCACCGAGAAGGCCGGCCGCGTGCGCACCTGCACGCTCGGCCCACGCCGGCTGGACGACGAAACCGCGTGGATCGAGAGATACCGCCAACTGTGGCACGCACGCTTCGACGAGTTGGACCATATCGTTGAGGAACTGCAACGGGCTGAACGCGTCGATCCACCCAAACAGAGGCCGTGAGACTATCCCCATGAAGAACTCCACGACGTTGGAACGCAAGTCCGAGCGTGAGCTGGTCATCACGCGGATCTTCAATGCCCCCGCGCGCACCGTTTTCGATGCGTGGACAAAGCCGGAGTTGCTCCAGCGCTGGTGGACGCCGAAGTCGTTCGGCATCACCTTCGTGTCCTGCGACGTCGACGCGCGCACCGGGGGCTCGTACCGCTTCGTCTTCAGTCACCCCGACTTCGAACAACCAATGGCGTTCTTTGGCCGGTATGTCGAGGTGACGCCCCCTTCGCGCATCGTCTGGACCAACGAGGAAAGCGCGGAGGGCGCCGTGACGACACTGACCTTTCAGGAGAACGACGGCAAGACACTCCTGATGCTCCACGAACTCTACCCGTCGAAGGAAGCGCTGGAAGAGTCGCTGGCATCCGGAAGCCCGACCGCGGCTGGCGAACAGTACGATCTGCTGGACGAGGTGCTCGCCACCTTGGTGAGCTGATGCGTCCGACCGGCCACGCCCCCGCAAACGGACTCGGGACGTACTCCGAGATCCACGGCAGCGGCGAGCCGGCGGTGCTGCTGCACGGCGCGTTCATGATCAGCGATCACGCCGATGTCCCGCGGGTGGCCGGGAGCGCTGGGTGACGTCGCGCGCTTCACGGCCGCTGCGCGACGCACCTGGCAGCTGCAACGGCATGCTGGACGGCGTCCGCGGGTGGAACGCCGCGGCCTCCCGAATCAGCGTGGCAATCCTGGGGTCCCGTGCGTCGGTGACGGTTGGCACCGGCACGTAGCGCTTGGACACTCCTGTGCCGCGCAAGAGGTGACTGCGGTCCGTGAGGTGGACTCCGTGTATGAACTCGAGGCGCACTGCCCCGCGCTTGACCCCGATCTGACACACGGCACCCTTGACCCGCCCGCCGACGCTCGGGCGATGATAGGACAGGCCGCCCCACAGAATCGACTCCGCCACGCCGGGGGCCGACGCTTTCACGACGTCCCGCAAGGCAAGGACTACCTCCCGGAAACCGGGCGGAACATCACGCAGGAACTGCCGAACCTCGCTTGATTCCACGTGCATGGCTCTCATCCTTGTGACGCGTAGCCGCAGCTGCACCGAAAGTGCTCGATGCGGACGCCGCGAGGCGTGCGGCAGGCACGTTGACTGCAGCCGATTGACACTACGGGCACCCGCGGTAGTACACAAGAAGCGCGCGGCTCATACTCGGTAGACCTGGTGTCGGCCCGGCGGCATCACGGGAGTGCGCGAGGCGAGTCTATCGAGCGAGCGGAGCGCGCAGCCACGAGTCGGCGGGGCATTCCAGCGTGTTAGGCGCCGTCCACCAACTGCGATGCACGGTTGCCCATGGACTGACTGACGAGGACGGCGAGTGCCCACAACGCCGCGAGTAACGCGAACTGGACGGCCAGGCGTACGAACGAGACGCCGGGACGGATGAGCAGTGGCCCGCCCCCGCAGATGGCCAGCAACACGAAGTGTGGCGTGAAGCGGCGTACGGCGGAGCGCCACGAAGGCCGGAGACGGCTCGCGAGGTATGACACCGCGAGCGGCCAAAGCAGAACTGCGAGGGCCCAGCCAGCCCAGATGAACAAACCGCTTGTCGGCACGAGTACGGTCATTGTGTTCTCCTCGTGGTGTAGGCAGCAGCGTCACGCCGCCTCGATTGGAGCACCAGCGTACATGCGGTCGGAAGGCGATCTGAGCTTTCGGATGAGAGCTTCGTCTAGCTGCGTGCGCGCCGGTAGTGCATGGCGACCGCGCCGTTGCGGAGCGGCGTCGCCGAGACCAGCTCCAAGCGTCGCGTGCCGGACAGCCCGCCCTGGTACAGCGTCGGGCCATGACCGGCGATCCTGGGGTGGACGAGGAACTTGTACTCGTCGATCAGGTCCAGCCGATCAAGAGCGGTCGCGAGCTTGCCGCTGCCGAGGAGCACGCCGGTCGGCGTAGCGTCCTTCAGCGCCTGCACGCCGCTGCGGAGGTCGCCGGCGATGTGATGGCTGTTGGTCCACGGGAAGTCCGTTCGCGTAGACGAGACGACGTACTTCGGCTTGTTCTCCAGCTTGACCGCCCACTCTTGCATCGCCGGCGGAACGTCCTCTTCGCCGCGGACCACCGCTGGCCAGTAGCTCTCCATCAACTCATAGGTGATGCGCCCCCACAGCATCGCCCCTTGTTCGTCCATGAGGCGGGTGAAAAAGGCGTGCGTTTCGTCGTCGGCGATTGGCCCCCGGTGGTCGATGCAACCGTCGAGGGTGACGTTGATACTGAAAGTCAGGAGTCCCATGGCGGCGAGTCTACTCCGTATCTGTTGAGGTGTGTGCTGGAAAGACCATGCGTTCGATAGCGGCTGGGCTCCGTGAACGAGTGGAGCGGCAGCGCGAGGAATGGTGCGTTCAACGCCCTGCAAGTCTCCTGCAATCGGAGCTTAGCCGACCGACGCATCTCGCCGGTCAGAATGTTGGCGTGTGCCCACGGCGTGGGCCAGGAAAGGGAGCGACGCTGGCGCGGCCCCACACTCGTCGAAGGCTCGCAAGCTCGATATCAAGAGCGCCTCGGACCTGTGAAGGATCGCCTACGCAGTCGGCGAGCATGATATCCACCAAGGCGCGAGGCAGATTGCGAGAAAAGATCGGGAGGAGGCGGGCCATCGGCGCTGGAACGTGTCGAATCGGGACCGACGGATCATTGTTCAGCAGCCTGACCAGGTCGTCCAGGGTCATCGACTCCGGCCCGGGCAGGTCGAAGGTCCCGTCAGCGCCACGCTCGAGCGCCGCGATGATCGCCGACACCACGTCGTCGCGAAGAACCGGAGCCAGTACCTGCTGGCCTGAGCCGAGTATCGTCACGCTCGCTGCATCCCTTCGCAACATGGTCAGAGCGGTTGGCCCTGGACGATCGGGAGACCCGATGATGTGGGTGCAGCGGAACACCGTGACGTGAGAAGCGGCTTGGCGAAGCGCTCGCTCCGCGCGCGCCTTGGAAGCGAGATATGCATTTGAGGAAACTTCGGAAGCACCGACGAAGCTCAAGAAGATGACCCGAGCAGACGTCCCGTTCCGCAACGCCGAACAGAGCACTTCGGTCGTCGCCTCGTTCGCTGCCTGGTAGTCGCCGCGTTCCGGTTTCAGGTTGCCCGCCAGGTGAACAATGCTCCCCGCACGCGAGATCATTTGACGAGCGTTAGGCGACCGCATCCAATCCGCAACGATCTCCGAGGCTGGCAGGTCGGCCCGCTTTCTCACGAGCGCTATTGTTCTCGCCTTCCCCCGCAGCGCGGACAGGATGGCCATGCCCACTTGTCCGCTCGCTCCGGTGATAACCACAGGCTCGAGGCTCATCTGCTGGTTCCCCGTTGTCAGACACTCACGCCTGCGTTCTCAACGCCTTCGTTCCATGGGATCCGCCCGGGCGGTCTGCTGCCCGAGCTGTTGGGCGAGCCCGATGAGGATTCCCTCGGGACCGCGGATGTAGCAGAGCCGATATTTGTCTTCGTAGTTGACGACTTCGTCGACCACCGTTGCACCGAGCTTACCGAGCCGGGCGAGGGTGTCGTCGAGGTCATCGACGGCGAACATGACGCGCAGGTATCCCAACGAGTTCACCGGAGCTCTGCGGTGATCGGACGCGATGGCGGGGGCGTCGAAGCGCGAGAGCTCGAGGCGGCTGTGGCCGTCGGGGGTGCGCATCGTGGCGATCTCGACGCGCTGGCCGCGCACGCCGGTGACGTGGCCAGCCCATTCGCCCTCGATGGGCATGCGGCCTTCGAGCGTAAGGCCGAGTTCGGTGAAGAACTCAGTGACGGCATCGAGGTTCTCCACGACGATGCCGACGTTGTCCATTCGTATCACTGTCATGATGCCTCCTTGGCGCCTGACTGGTTCTACACCGCGTCGGGAGAGCGATGCAACTCGACACGTGGATTCTTCAGGAACCGTCGCACGTGGGCATCAGTTGCGTGCGGGTGAGTGCGGAACCTGGCTGGGGATCACCGGCGCCAGACAGAGGGGCAAAGCGCTCGCCCACGACTTGACGACTGCCGCGCCGATCGCGTCGCCCGCACGGGTACGGGTACCCCGTCCCGCAATGAAGACGCTCGCGACTGCCTCGTAACCGTTGGAGTCGTCATCAGTTGCTCGATCCATGTCCGCTTCAACGGGTGCGTGGTTGCGGCCTAACGCTGGCGTTGCGCCTCTACGCCTTGGAGAGGATCACGCCCCACACCAGGATGAACAGTGGCGCCAACAGTCGTGGAAACCAGAGGGAGCGCGAATGCAACGGATCGTCGCGCGCGTCGAGGTCGCGGGAGATCATGGCCGCCAGCTGCCATGGGGCAGGACCGCCGTCGAGCAGCCGCTGCTTCTTGTTCTTCCAGAGGGTGATCGTCTTGAGCGCGGCATCGATCGACACGAATGCGAGAATGCCAATGGCGATCCCGAGCGTCGCGACGAGGCGAAGGAACCACGGCTCAACCGCGGTGCTGCGAGAGAAGAGGAAGCCGGCCAGCGTCAGCAGTAGCGTCTGCCCCGTCGTAAGCCAAAGCACGCGGTGGTGACGGAGATCGAACTCGAGCTTCACTTCAGAGCGGTAGTATTGCAGGAACTGCATCGCATCTGGCGCTCGATACTCCATTCCGGGATATGGCGCGCTCGATCCTTCTCCCGTCGCGTTCGCGACGACTGCTTCGTCCCGCGCGGCAGTGGCGACCGATGCTGTGCTCATGGTAGGGAGAGTGCGTGCGCTGCAAATGTCCGGTGAAGCAGCCAAGCGATCAAACAATGTGCGTGCAAGCGTGCCGGTGCGGCAAGCATGGCGAGCGGTACCGCACGCGGTCGCGAGCCTGGGAACGCGGCGGCTGGTTGACGATCGGCGTGCGAGTGGCTGTCGCGGCGGCCGGCGCGGCCGCCGCCCGCGCAATCCGCTTCGTGACCGTCAGCAGCACACGCCGCTACCTGGCCGCGATCCGACTCCATTCCGAGGGCGGCCAGATGTGGCGCTACGGGCCGGCGGCTGCCGCATCCGCGCTCGGGAGTCCCAAGGTGGGCTCGCCGAGCCACGTGAGGTGCGTCCCCGGCGGGAGCGGCGCGTAGTCGAGACAGATGCGCGCCATCACTAGCGCAAGTTGGAGTGCTTGGAGTCCATCCTCGCCGGCGGCCCACTGGTCGATGGGATCGGGTAGTCCGGTGATGTGGAATGCGCAGCGCCACTCGCGTACGTCGGCGACCCGGTACGGTGCCCCGAGGAGGAGCTTCACCGTCGTCACACCGTCGGAGGCTTCGAGCTGAAACTCGCGTTCGGCGATCCAGTTCATGCGAGAGGGGCGAGAGTGCTGATCAAAGCGGTCTAACGCCGGGCCTCAGTGACAGGTGCAGTGAGGCCGCCGAACCGGTTGGTCAACTGTTAGCATGCTAGAGGGCGGAGATCGTGTCACTGCGGAGAAGAGCCAGGGCGAAGATCGCGAAGATCGAGCGCGCGGGCATGGTAGAGTGCGCTCACCAGGGAGTCCCGGCTTGCGCGGCTACGCCCGATGGCCACAAGCGCGAAGTTGTGGTAGTTGCCTTTCACGACAACGGCGTACGAGACGAAGAAGCTGTCTGAAGAGGTGCGCTCGGCCTCGACGTGCGAGAACAGCAGCGCGTCCTCTCCAAGTAGCGAGAGACGGCACGCGCCCTCTTCGCGGCGGTACTCCCGCGGCAGGAGCGACACACTGAACCATCGTGATCGCTGTTCCGGTGTGTAAGAGACGGCGAGGGTAGTCGTGTCGGTCCTCCGATAGGAATGGGCTACCGTGCGACCAACCGCCTGCGTCAGGGGACTCCCGCCGGGCAGGAGGAACATGTCGAGGTGTTCCTCGGAAAGCCTGACCCGTGACCAGTCGACACGAAAGCTGAGGTACGGACCCTCACACGGTGCGTAGGATGTGGGATCAGGCCCGTACCCATCAGCGACGACAGCTCCTGTCGGGCGTGCCTGTTCGACGCGAATGCCGAGGATGCGCTCGCTGCGGCAAGCGGTCGTGAGCATCAGAATGCCCAGGAGTGTGTTGCGCGCGCAGTTCCGCGCCATCCTTGGAGGCGCCGGCAGGGGCAACCTGTGGTTGGTACGCATGGTCGCACGCACTTGGTCGAAAGACGAGTGGAGGCATTGAATGAGCGACGGTGACGTTGGCGATGGCGGCAGCGCGCGCGACCCCAAGCGACTGACGACTCCACGACGCTCAAGCAGCACCGACTTGATGTACCTCGTGTATCCGCCAGACTCGGACGTGAGCCACTCGGCCGTGTATTCTCTCGCCACAGGAATCGTCTGGACGCTCAGCGCGATCGGTCCGGCCGTCCATGCCTTCGCATTCTCCGACGCTGCGGATCGGTGGAGCGGAGCATCGGACCTCGAGGAGAGGTGGCGACGTAGAGATCCAATGATTCGCCTCACAACAACCCGCGGGCACGCATCACCTCTTCCTGATCTTCGTGCGAGATATTCGCGGCAACCTTCGGATGCGCCTCGCTCTCGCGAAGCAGGTACGAGATCTTGAATCGGATCGGAATGGGGCCGGTCCGCTGAAACGCGGCGCCCCACGTCACCGTGGCGAGCGTATAGCCAGCGCCAACTGGAACCTCGCAGACCTCCTCGACCGTCATCGATGTCATCCCAACCTTGACATTGAACGCGTGCAGCTCTCGAAGCCAGGCGAGAAAGGCCTCGTCGTTCTTGAATGCCGCTCCGCCGCGCGGGCCCGCCGCGAGAAAACTCGCATCGTAGAACTCGGCGAGCTTCGTGGGATCCTCGTCGAGCGCAAAGCTCGCGTATCGGCGGAAGAACTCCTGAAGGTGCTCCTGTCGGCTCGACTTCACATCAAACCTCGGCATTCCCAAGTTGTCCAGGACTGCGGTTCAGCGGCGCTGTACTCTCCCGTCGTCATCGATATGCCTGCAGGACCAAGCGACACGAAATACATCCGCCGTGCGCTCAGGTAGAGCATCAGGGCTCCAGCAGCTCACTCATCAGCGTGTTGGTGGGCAATCAGCGTTAGGCAAACAGGGGCGCGCCAGGAACTCGAGGACAGCCCGATTGAAAGCGGCCGCCGTCTCGAGATTGATCATGTGCCCGACGCCCGGGAAGTCGATACGCTGCACCTGCGGAAGCCTCGCCGTGAAGTGGCTCGCCATCGCCCGCAGCATGGGCGTGTCGTTGCTTCCCACCATCAGGAGTACTGGCATCCGCAGCTCAGTCAGCCGATCTGCGGCCGGCGGAGAGACTTCCCTCTCCAGCTCTTGATCGCGCGCCCGCTGCATCAGATGCCCGGCGTTGTCCGTGACAATCTCCCGCAGCCGGGCCTCGACCTCCGGCGTGCGCAGCGCCGTGCGGATGTACGCACTCCCGAGCCAGGCCCGCGCGAGGCCAATCGAATCGCCGCGGGCAAACGCTGCGCGGCCGGCAGCAAGCCACAGCGTATCCGCGTCGTCAGGCCAACGTCCGCCGCTGACCGAAGGGGACGCCAGCACCGGACGACTGACCATCTCTGGATACGCCAAGGCGAAGTCGATGGCGATGCCGCCTCCCATGGACAGGCCGACGAGAGTCGCACGAGAAACTCGATGCGCGCGCAATAGCGCGGCAAGGTCGTGGGGCGCGCGGAAGGGGCGGTCCGCCGCGCTCGATCGGCCGAAGCCGCGGGCGTCGTATCGAATGACTCGATAGTGGTGCCGCAGCGTGTCGACCTGCGAATCCCACATGCGTCGATCGAGGTTGCCGCCATGAATCAGAACGACCGGCGCCCCCGTGCCGGTCGCTTCCCAGAAGAGCGAGCCACCTTCCACCGCGACGCGGCCGGTGTCGACGACGAATGCCGACCCGAGCGCAGTATCACGTGGCGCATCCGCACGGCAGGCGCCGAGCAACAGGGTCGCACATGCGACGCACCACGCGCGTGACGTCATGGCGCGCGCATCGACGGGCCCCCGAGATCCAGCACCGTATCCAGGCCACGGTGGACGCCCACCAACGTGTGCACGCGACGAATCGCAAGCAAGGCACCATCGACGTATGGAAGCGCGCTACTCCCTGAGTCGTGTCGAATGGTGAGCTTCTGATCGGGCATGCCGAAGATGATCTCCGCACTGATCACAAATCCTGGGAGACGGAGCGAATGCACCTGTGAGCCGCCTAGAGTTGCACCGCGCGCTTCACGCAGTCCAAGGGTGCTCTCCAGGGGAACCGTCGCCTGAGGCGCACGAATGCGTTCAAGGCGCGCCGCGAGTTCGCGTGCAGTCCCGCTTGGCGCATCACGCTTGTCATCATGGGCGTAGTCGATGATCTCCCACTGTGGGATCAACTGAGCTGCCATCTCGGCGAAGCGCTGCAGGAGGACGACCGTGAGTGCGAAGTTGCCGCACGCCAGTACGCCACGCTCGTGTCGCCTTGCCATCACGTCGATCTCCGCGAAATCCGAGTCCGTCAGCCCCGACGTCCCCACCACGACGTGCGCACCAACCTCGAGTGCCGCAAGTATGTTTGCCTTGGCGGATTCGGGCCCTGTGTATTCGACGAAGACGTCGCAGCTAGTGCGGAGCGCCTCGGATGCCGACGCATACACCGGTGCCGTCAGTGCGGAATCGCTGAGTACCGCGCCCAAATCCTGGCCCGCGTGACGCCGTGACGTTGCGGCCACGAGCTGTACATCCGTCGTTCGCGCGATGCCGCGCGCGAGTTCGGAGCCCGCCCAACCCGTGGCCCCAGCGAGACAAACTCGCATCATGGTCCGATCCGTGCCAAGTGTGGTGGACGCCTAACGTGGGGTTCCGCCGCAGCCACGCCACAAGATGCGCCCGCAGCGGCATCATGGCGCACACACCGTCGCACGGCAAGAGGAGGCCGGCGACGAACCGGCTGGTATCGACCGCGCCCCACGCCGCCAAGTCGGGCACCAGGAAGCTGACGAACTGGTAGCGGATGTTCAGCGATTCGAGCCGCGGTAGCAATGCCGGCGTGGTCGCCAGCACATGCGACGAGACGGCGCACGGGATCTCTACACACGAAGGGGAGCGACATGCTGGCTACGACTTCCGGATCTGTGTTGCCTGGGACCAGACCACTTGCCACACCCCGCTTCGGCGCTCGTACACATCCGTGTGCCAAAACTCACCCGACGGCGCGTCAGGTATGGCCTTGACCTTGATTCTGAGGGTGGCCTTGTAGCGTATCACCGCGGCGTCGCCGTAGATCTTCACGGCAATGTCGCCCGGGTCCCACTGCAGGTAGTCGATGTCGCCTGAGGCGATCTGCCCCAGGTACTCGTCCTTGGTGAGGATACCACCTAACGGATTCACGAGCTGAAAGTCGTCGGCGTGGAGCTTTCGCGCGGTCGGCAGATCAGCGCTCACCAGGGCGCGCAGTCGATCGTGTTCCACGCGAATCAGCGCGTCCCTGTCACTCTGGGCTGCGCTGCTGGAGAGCGGCGCAAATACACCCAGCGCGAATGCCAGAAGCAGATGCGTTAGTTTAGGCACGACCCTCTCCGTTGACGTTGGCAGTCACGCAACGTACCAGCCTTTGCCCAGCAGCGGCACCGTCGCGCACGCTGCGCCACCCTTTGAATCGGTGCCGGCAAACTGCACCTCGAGAACGCGCTCCCGCTTGGCTCTCACGTCGTCGAGAAGCGCCCGGGTGATCCCTTCGAGCCCAATCTTGGCGCGCCTGGATACGTCAGTGCCTGTCTGACCAGCAGACGTGCCGATGCGCAGATAGACAAAGCGCTCGCCCGGCCGCCCTTGAACGGCGGGACCCCGAAGGCGGAAGGCGCCTTTGGAGTTCCCCTCAACCACCTCAACCGTGAAGTCAAAGGAGATGCGATCCCTTGACAATGGTGCGCGCTCCTATGCGCGCAAGCCCTGAATCGCTCGGCCGCTGCGGCGATGGCTAAGCTTCATGCGCGCAGCCATCGAGTGGGTCATTCTCGTCGTCGGCGTCGTCGGCGTCGGCAGCGTCGTCCGGGCACGGAGCGGCCACGGCATCCCTCGGAATAGTCGCCACTGCGCGACTACGTACGGGGAGCCTTGGCTTGGCCACCAGCGGACGAGATGAGGCAGCGGGATATCGGGCAACACTCCGTCGCGTGCGCGCGTGGCCGTGAGCAGATAGCGCGTCGGCAGCACTTGTCTCAGCGAATCAGGCGCATACGTCACCATGAGACACTGCGACGACTGTGCCGTGAGCACCGGCGGCGTCGCGAGCCACCATGTGGCGATCACCGCGACCGATGCACACCGCGCGGTGCGCATGTTCAATGGCACTGGTCCAGTTCGAGTGACAAGCGGCAGCATGATATTGGTGCTCGCGTCCTCTGGCTAGGGCCAACCGCGAACGACCGGAGATGGGCAATGAAGCGCGCGTATGCGTGTGCGCGCCTGGCCGCCTAACGAGCCCCGCCGTTCAATCGGCTGAGCTCATCGCGACATGAGGCCGACGGTTGCAGGCACGCACAGAAGCCGGGCCCCGCGCACGTCGGTCAGCAGGAGTGCTCGTACGCCTAACGTGAAGGCCAGGTGGTCCCACGGCCCGAGCCTGACCGACGTTCCGACGTGGAAGCCCGCCGTGCGTCCACCAGGCGCGATGGGTCGCGCCGCAACGGAATAGACGCCACCGCCCACGTCGAGTGCCACGCGGTGACGGTGCCCCCACATGGGCACGAGACTCGCCGACACTCCTGCGGTGTTCGGCACGGGGCGACTCACGATGCCATAGTCATCCGCACTTGTGGCCGAACCGAGGAGATGGCCATCGACAGCGAGCGCCAGCGACGACGTGAGGCGTAGCGCCACGCCCACTCGTACGGCTGCGACCAGACCGTCGCGATATGGCAGCTGCGCGCGAATGGCGCCGACGCCTGCATCTGCGTGTAGTCTCAAAGGCGCGTCTTGTGCGCTGATGCTGAGCAGCGGCCACGCGCATAGCAGGGCGCCGCACAAGTAGTGATGCAATCGCATACCGGGATGGACCCGCGCTGTTGCACGTGCGTCACTCTACGGCAGAGGTGGACCCCCCAAGCTTACCTGTATAGCCGGCCGCGCCGGTCCAGAACGGACGGCGAACAGTGGCGGTCATTGTCAGCGTCAACAACTCGTTAGGGCGCGCGGTGGCGCACCAGCCGCCAATACCACAGTACGGCCAAGGCCGCCAACCCGAGGAGCCACGGCACAAGCGCCGATCCAACGGCCCTTTCAAACATCAGGGAATCCGGCATCCCCGTTTGCCAAAGCGTCCACTCAGAACCAATCGCGGTAGCCAGCGAGGGATACCCAGTGACTAACACGATCACCGCATCAGCGTTGTCCGGGTTGATCCGCAGCGAGGTGTTGATGGCCGGGGCGTTGGACCCGTCGTGACCGTAGACATAGGCGCCGCTCGCCGTGGGGGCATAGAGCGCCACGCCGAGTCCCCAGATGTCGACTCCCAGTTTGCGGCCGCGAGGGATCCTCATGCTATCGACGGTCACTCGGCGTAACAGCATGCCGTTGCCGCTATCGGTCCTTAGCTGCGCCTGCGCGAAGGCGATCAGGTCGCCCGCCGACGCCGACAGCCCGGTGGCACCGGCCGCGGCGTATCGATAGGTCGGCGCGAGCGCGCCGAGCGAATCGTACGACCGTGATGCGTTGTCGAGCGACCCGAGGTACGCGTAGGTCGCGCGGCGCATGCCCAACGGGCGGAAGACCGAGTCCTGCATCCGCGCCGCGAACGGAGTGCCGGTCACGTCCTCGAGCATCGCCTGGAGGACGAGGTAGCCGCCGCCCGAGTACTCAAAGCCACTCCCCGGCGTGCGACCCACCGCGATCACTGCGGCGGTGTCGGACGACGCGCGCGGATGGCGCAGCGTCTCCTGTAGCGAAGGAAGCGATTCATCAGGCTGGTAGTCGCCAATGCCCAACCCATCCGTCAATCCCGCGGTGTGCGACAACAGCCGACGGACCGTGACCTGCCGCGCGTCGAACGGCCCCACCGGCAGCTGCCACTGCTTCAGATAGTTCGAGACCGGCGCATCCAACTCGACTCGCCCCTCTTGCACCAGTTGCATCACGGCGTACGCCGTGAGCCACTTGCTCATCGACGCCAGCGGAAAGCGCGTATCCCGGTTTACGGGGTCGATCGAGGGCGCGTACTGCTCCGCGTAGACCGCCCCCCCGCGCAGCACGACGAGTGCGATATCACCCTTGCTTTGCGCGCGGGCCATCGCCGAAGCACTCCCTCCGTTGGGTGGTTAGCGCTATAGCGTCACCGCGGTCAGGTAATCAAGCGCGCGTCGCGAGCCCCGCGCTGCGCGTAGCGCGATCGGCTTGAACGACTCGTTATGCAGCGCTACCACATCGGCTTCTGATTCGTTGTCAGGTACTTGGGTCTCTGATACGTCTGATCCGATCTGATATGCCAACGCACGGCTAGAAGCCCTGAAGGTGCCTGGACGCGACCGCCTGCTTCCGAGATATCAAGCGATCCATGCAGATCAGAGGATACGTCGCCGAACAATCGAATATCTCGACTCAATCGGCCAGAAAGCTCAATCATCCTGTATACGAGCTCCATCCAATCTTTCGCCCTGCACTCGATGAAGAAGTCAGCCTTCTCAACGTTCTTGCCATTCAGGATTACCCGTTCTACCTCCTTATCCAAGGCAGAAACATCGAGCGCTCTTTCAAGTTTCTTTATGAATATGTTGGTATGAGAACCAACGTATTCGGTCGTCCAATAGGATCTCAATGGTCGTCACCTGAAGTGAGCTGCTTTCTACCTCAGCTGCAGCGAGTGTTAGGCAACCGGCGCGCGGGGAGTGCGTGCCAACCATCGCGGCAACGGCTACCTGCGCCGCTTGATCACGCTACGCGCGAGAAGGGCGGCGCACAAGAAGAGCACGGCGCCGGACGCGAAGCCGCGCAACGGGAGTCCACGGGAACCGGAAGCGTCGCCAGCACCACGGCGCGAAGAAGGCGACCACCTGAGCGACGGGTTAGGCGTCGCCCCACTCATCCTGGGTCGCGCAGGTCATAGGCGCGAAGCGTCTGCCAAGGGGCCGCACCATCCTGGCGGATGAGGCGAATGCTCGAGAAGACGACGACGACTCCTTCCGCGAGTGCGGAGGCCACAGCAAGCGAGTTGCCTGGAGCCCTCGGATTGCGAGGATGGGCAAGCGTTATGTGAGGTTCCTGAGTTCTGATGTCGGTCCGTCCGAGGATGCGCTGCCGTAGTCTATGGAATTCGTCTTGGCCGTCAGTGCACGGCAGCAGAAGGCCGTGGCCGTGAAATGCTTCAACGCGCCCAAAGCGCAGCGCGATTGGCTCTGGCTTCTCGTTGGCAATCCGGCGTTCTGCGGCGTGAGCGTCTGACAGTTCGTCTTCGCGGCACAGTGTTACATGCGCTGCGATGAGCGCGCTCTGCACTGGATCGACGGCGTGCCGCACACGCTCGACTTGCGTGGCGAAATCGCCGGGTGGCAGAAAGAGGCTGAGCTGGTGGCGAACGTGGGTCATCGCTCCAACGGCGTGTGGACGAGCTGCTCCCCTCCGCTACTCCTCTTCCTCATACCCTCACCTCCTCAGTGCGGAATCATCGCGAAAGACGAGCCAGGGCCTGCGTGGCTTCCTCCACTTCGGCGCGCTTCGTGACCGGCGACAGGTCGCGAAGGCGGACAAACTCCCGATAGAAGCGCGCCGCGGCCGTCACGTCACCGGCCTGCTCGCGAATCCGAGCGCGCGCCAGCATCGCGTCCGGCGCTGCGGCACGCGTCATCACGATCCCGGGCACGCTCGTGATCCCGTTATCGTGGAAGGACAACACCGAATCGGCGAGCGCGCGACGCCCCGCGGCCGCGAGCCACAAACCCGCCGGTAGGCGGATCAGTGGTGTCAGGTCATAGTCGAACGTGGTCGCCGCCCCGCGCGCGCGTTCCGCGACGAGGAGCGAATCGAGCGCAGTCGCGCGATCGCCGTCGAGGTCGCGGCGCAGCGCCGCCAACACGCGCGCAAGCGCGACCGCTGCGGTGTCATCCCGCAGGCTAACAAGACGAAGCCTGGCGGAATCGACCCGGGCCTTCTCTCCAGCAGTGTACGCCGACATTCCTTCCAGGAAGCCGGCGAGTCGTGCCCTGGTCGTCGCCATCTGGGGAGACACGTCAATGGATGCGAAATCCTTCAACGCCGCGGCTGCCACTGACCGGTAAGGCTCGCCCGTTACTTCGGCGAGAACTGCCAGCGTGGCGCGGGTGCGAGCAAGTGCCATGCTGGGCCGCGCAACCCTCGCCCGGTCGAGCACCGCGAAGGAGGAGTCGAGGGCGCCACGCATTGCCCAGGCTGCGGACTCCCACAGCGGGACTGATTGCATTGTGGCTGGCGGCGCTCCGTGTGAAGCCAGCATCCCCCCAATCGCGATCTGTCCCGCTGGATCCAGCGTCAGGACGGGCGCGCCAACCAGGAAGGGAACGAGCGTTGGAACCACCCGACTGGTCACGATGTCCGACGCGAGGCGATCCAGGCTCTCGACGGTGAAGCGCCCTTCGCGGTAGCGATTCCGCACCGCCCCGTAGAGCGCCTCCATGGGCACCCCGTAGTCGGTTCGCGCAGTGTCCCATGATGTGCCGAAGACGTTGCGGAAGCGCACGTAGGCCCGCTCGGCGATCGCACTATCTCCCATCAGGAACACCTGGTGATCGAGGATCGGTGCCAGTCGTGGATTGAGCTCGAAGGCCCGCTCGAAGAAAGGCATCGATGCCTGCGCCGTCTCGAACTCCCTGATCCCGTAGTGAAGGATGTGATCGCCGGCCAGGAACCACGCTTGCCAGAAATCGGGAAAGCGCCCAGTAATCGCAGTGAACTGTTCGCGAGCTTCCCGGTAGTGTCCGGAGCCCGGCATCGTCATCAGCAGCCGCTCGCGCTCCGGGAACCCCGCGATGTGTTCATTGGCGATCGCCAGTTCCCGACTCCGCTGGAAGCCAGTGAAGTTCCAGTCCGCGGCCTGATACACGCGACGATACGCGAACCAGAACGTCGAGTCGGCCTCGATCGCGCGCGCGTAGGCGCGCTCGGCTTCCTCCCAACGATTCCCGAGCAGATGGTTCTCGCCGTCGATGAACGCTCGAAGCGCTGGAATCGAGCGAGTGTGCTGCACGGCGAACGATGGAACCTGCGCTTGCTGTGCGGGCAGGATTCTGGCGAGAAGCCCCCAGGTTGCCGAGTCGGTGAGCGCCATGATCGCCGAATCGCCGAGCGGCACCGCAACGCTGCCACTCGCCACAGGCTCTTCACTACCAGAGGTGGGCACGAGGCGATAGTCGAGCCGGGCCAGGCCTCCGCTGCGAACCAGCGTACCAACCAGTGCCCGGCGCGCGCCCAGCCGATTCGCGAGCGCACGAGACTCGGCAACGTCGCGGGCCTTTGTGCCGGTCGTCTGCGCGAGCACCGAGAGCGGATCGATGATCCGGAGCTCGCCGACACCATCGAGGTTGGCGGTGAGGGTCACCACGAGGTCGCGACCCAGGCGCACGAGCGTGGTGTCCGCTGGATCCGTGGCCACGAAGGGCATCACGGCGATACGTTCGGGACCAGCGTCGAGGCCCGAGGCCCATGGATTGCCGACGTATGCCCAAGCCGCGGCGGCCAGGGCGAGCGACGCGCCAACCACGTGCCAGGGACGCACCCGCGGGCGCAGCGCGGGCGACGAGGGACGCACGCCGTCTCCACTCAGGCGTGCGAGGCACGCATCGAGGTCGTTCCGCGCGGCTTCGGCCGTCGGCCATCGCTCGTCAGGCGCCTTGGCGAGGGCGCGATCGACCCATGCCGCGACGTCCGCAGGGACGTCGGCGCGAATCGCGGTGAGAGACGGCGGCGTCGCCACGAGGTGCCCGCGCATCGTCTCCTGCACGGTGGCTGCCGAGAACGGCGGCTTGCCGGCCAGCATCTCGAACAGCACGCAGCCGAGCGCATAGAGGTCCACGCGATGGTCGGCCGTCGGGTCGGCGAGCAACTGCTCGGGCGCCATGTAAGCCGGCGTGCCGATGGCCATGCCAGCAGTCGTCAGTTTGTCCGACGTCGCCGAGGCGACGAGCGCCTTGGCCACGCCGAAGTCGGTGACGATGGCATGGCCGCCGGAGAGCAGGACGTTGTCCGGCTTGACGTCGCGGTGCATCACACCGTGCCCGTGCGCGTACACGAGCGCGTCGGCGATGTCGCGCGCAAACTGTACCGCGTCGCGCAGGCCTGGCGTCTCCGCGCGATCGAGCCGCGCGCGCAGCGACTCGCCCTCGACGAGCGGCATCGTGTAATAGAGAGTCGACCCGGCCGTGCCCGCATTGAGCAGTGGCATGATGTGCGGGTGCTGCAGGCGAGCGACGGTCTGGATCTCCAGGCGGAATCGATCCGCGCTGACGCCGGGGTCGAGCTGGGACAGCACCTTCACGGCGACGCGGCGACCGAGCGCCTCGTCCTGCGCGGCAAAGACACGGCTCATCCCGCCGCCACCGAGTTCATGCTCGATGCGGTAGGTGCCCGCGAGCGCGACGCGCAGTTCCTGTTCGAGGTCCATGCCCGACGATTCTGGTTCGATGGGCGGATACACCAACGGTCCCGTGCGTGCGATGCGCGGTGCAATCCGAGGGTCGCGTTTCAGCTGCAATGTCCGTTGGATAGCGGCCTGTCGACGCGCGATCCTGCTACGCACGCATGCGATTGTTCTTTGCGTTGTGCTCGAGCTCGCATAGACCAAGCGCTTCCATCAGCGGCGGTACGTAGACACCGAACCTTCCGCGAAGACCCTTCTTCAGACCGTACCACCCGCCAACCGGGTTGCTCGACGAGCGACCCCATGCCTCAACGGTGCCTTCCTTGGCGGGCTTCTGTTCGTCCGCGCCACCCAGTTCGACCCAGTCACCGGCGCTCTTGAGCATGACGTGGAGGTCGTGAATGCAGCGAGCGTCGTAGAACAAGACGGTGGTTCCGACGGTGCAGACGAGAACTTTCCTTCCGTCACGCTCGTCGACATGCATCGTATACTCGGATGTGCCAGGCGCAGTCTTCAGCTTCCAGGGGTTCTCCTTCGTGCGATTCAGCTCGACCATGGGCGCTCCTTCGTCGTGTTGGTGAGTTTGACGCCGTGTGACGCCCCAGCTCACCTTCGGGCAGGTGGGCGAAGCCTGCGGTAGCCGGTCAAGTGCATGCGGATGCTAGCATTGTCCTCCGCTGGGCTCACGAAGCAATTCGCTTACGCGTTACACACATCAACAGCAGAACAGCGACCGCACTCCACACGCCCAATCCAAGCAGAAACGCTGGCTCCGGAAACGGATACCCATGCTTGGGCGCGATGGTCGCGAATCGATTGCCAAGCGCCAGGAGACCCACCAGTAGCGGAACGGCCAACCACTTGAACGATCGTGTCCACCAAGCCAGAACCCATACACCAATGACTGTGAGGAGAAACGAGCTCCCGCGTCCCAGGCCATCGATAAGGGTCGGTCCCTTGAGCGGATAGAGGCCGCCAAAAATGCTCAGGTTCATCATCAACACCTGGAGAATCAGCATGAACATGCCGAGTGTCGTCAACCAGCCCAAGCGGCGCCAGCGTTTCCATCGTCGCTCCGGATCTCGATCACCGCACTGCTCGCAGTAGCTGTCAACTGAGCCCCCGGCCCCCGAATAGCTGAAGTTGACCACCTGACCCCCAACCTGCGCAGTGCCGGTGCCTCCCGGTGAACCAGCATACGCTCGATACTCCACGGGAGCGCCGCAAGAGCGGCACTTGTTCTTCATCGAAATGCGTGTCACGCCCATCGTTTCGGCCTCCTGGCAGGGCTTCCACTGACGCAAGCCACAGAACTTTGCACCGGGTCGTGATGCGTCATCGTCTCGCCGGCTGTACAAGGTGCGCCACCGCGCCGATGGGATCGGCTATGGCGCAAACTCGCCCGAACTCGGGCACCTCATGCGGAGCCACCAGGACACTCCCGCCGAGTGACGGTACGCGCTTGGCACATTCGTCGACGTCCTCCACGGCGATGTACGAATGCCAGTACGGTCCCTTGCCAGGAGTTTCCGGTGTCGGGTTCATCATTCCCGCGACGTCCTGACCGTCCTTCTGAAACAGGGTGTAGATGCCGAATGGCCCCGCATCGACTTCCCTGGACGTCCATCCGAACAGCTGGCTGACGAACGTCGCGCTGGTTGGCTGGTCGGGAGTAACCAGCTCGTGCCAGATGAATGGGTTTCCGTCTGCCATGGAGTCACCTTCATCGTTGGTCATGACGCTCAACGCCCAGGGTCACCTGCGGGCGGATCGAACAGAAGCGTCGCCGCAGGCTGCGCTACCATAACTCGCCCGGCTGGTGCAGCGCCAGTTGGGCGGCATGTGGCGCGATCTCCACGTGGACGGGGGAGTGGCCAGCCCCGCCGCAGCCGGAGCGGTGGAACTTGGCAGCGGAGCATAGCGATGCTTCGCTGCGCGCATCGGGGCGCTGGACAGCGCGTGAGCCCGCTGCGAATTCAAGCGAGCGTATGGGCGACGGATCGACCACGCGGCGATGGCGGCGGCGTATGCGACTGGCGCAACGTGCGCCGCGCCACGATCGCGATGTTCGCGAAGCGCCGGGTACTGCGGCCGCTGCCGGCCTAACGAAGCGCATCAGCTACAGCCGCATCAACCCAAGCGAGCGCAGCGAGCAAGGTGATGGTGCGATGAGGCGAGGCAGCGCCGTGCGAACGGGGGGCCGTTCGCCCGGGCGCTGCTCTTGGGCAAGCGGTGCATGCCCGCCTGCGTCTCCTATTGCACGATACGCGTCGGCACCGACCGACCCTGCGACGTTCCATCCCCGAGCGACCCGCCAGTCGCGCCCCCCCAGCAGTAGATGCCGCTACCGGTCGCACTCAGGCCGCATCCATGAACGCCTCCCATGGCCACGCGTGCGAACCCGCCGGCGGGGACGGTGACCGCGACAGCGGCCGGTTGATTGGACAGCACGCCGTTGCCCATCTCGCCATCGACCCCGCGCCCCCAGCACCAGGTGCCGCCAGCTGCATCGAGTGCGCAGGTGGCGTTGCTTGAGCCGGTGATCGCCCGGAAGTCGACTGGGCTCGGGGCCGACACCACGGTTGGGAATAGGACGGTTCCCTGCGGCGTTCCAGCACCGATCCCGAGATACCCGCCGCTGTTGCTCCCCCAGCAATACACACGTTCGGTTCCCAGGCCGGTGGTGACTGCGCACGTGCGTCCCATCCCCGCCGCGACCTTCGCGAAGCGCAACGGCGCCACGCCCGATCCGGTCACCAGGACCGGCAGCGTGCGGTTCGTGACCTCCTGCCCATCACCCAGTGCACCGCCTGACGCGCCGCCCCAGCACCGGACCGCATTGGCCGCCGTGACCGCGCAGGTGTGGGTCATCCCGGCGCTGATCTGTACGAAGTCCAGCGGCGCGACACCCGTGCCGGAAATCCTCCAGGGCGTTGGCTGCGACGCGGATGTGGCGCCGGTGCCGATCTGTCCGAGTGTGTTCGCGCCCCAACAATAGGCTGCTGCACCCACCAGTCCGCAGGCGTGCTTCTCGCC
The DNA here is from genome assembly GCA_020852815.1 of Gemmatimonadaceae bacterium. Classification (NCBI taxonomy): domain Bacteria; kingdom Pseudomonadati; phylum Gemmatimonadota; class Gemmatimonadia; order Gemmatimonadales; family Gemmatimonadaceae; species Gemmatimonadaceae bacterium. Next base: position 157,638 of record JADZAN010000018.1, read on the forward strand.
GACGTCGATGAACGTGTACACGCGCCCCCCACCGGTACCGAACACCTTCACCGGCGTCGCGCTGTTCAGCATGAGCCCATCACCCAGTTGTCCCTCGGTCCCCTTGCCCCAGCACCACACTTCGCCGGCACTCGTCAGCCCGCATACGAACTCGTTCCCCGCGTTCACCTGCGTGAATGGAACCGGCGACTCGACGAGAAAGGGCACCGTTTCCACCAGGGCGGCTCGTGGCGACCCAAGCTGCCCGGAGTTGTTCACGCCCCAGCACCACGTGCCTCCCGCCGCGATTCCGCAGCTGAAGCCGGAACCCTGCGAGTTGGTCCCGCCGACGGTGACATCGGTGAAGCTGAGGCGCACGGCAAACGCATTGCTCGCGATCGTCGCACCACCGGCCGACGCCTCGAGCCGGTATCCCGTGCCCGGTCGATCGACCGCGAGATCGTTGAAGCTGGCGGCCCCTGAGCTGACCGGCTGCGTGAGCGTACCCAGCAGACGGGTGCGCTGCCACGGCATGCTGGTGAGCGACATGGTGACCGCGGGACCGTTCATGACGTTGTCGAACGCATCGCGCGTTTCCACCTTCACGGTGGGCGCCATGCGCAGATTGCCCTCGACCGCACTCGGCGGTTGCACGACGAACGCCAACTTCGCGAAGGCTCCGGCCGCGACGTCGAAGGCACTGCTCGGCGATGACGTGATGGCGTTTGCGGCGGACGTGGCGATCAATCGATAGCCCGTGCCTGCGCGCGCGACACTGATGCCGGTGAGCGTCGCCACACCCGCTACGGCGTTGACGACCGTCGGACCGGCAAGGACCGCGTTCCCTGCATTCGTCGCCAACGCCAGCGAGACGCTGCCGGTGAACGTCGATACGGCCGCCCCTCCGGCATCGCGCGCCTCGACCGAGACGGTGAAGGACGCGCCGGCCGTGGTGTTCGCCGGTGTCGTCGTGATCACGAGCTGCGAGACCACGGGCGCAACGCTCACCGTGGCCTGTCCGCTCTTGCCGTCGACCGAGGCGGTGATGGTCGCAGCGCCGGCAGCCAGCGCCGTGACCAGGCCGCGCTCATCCACGTTCGCCGTGGTTGGCGCGGAACTCTGCCAACTCACCGTCTTGCCTCCGATCGTGGCGCCGCGGCCATCGCGCACTGTGGCTGCGAGCTGCTGCGTACTCCCGCGGGCAGTGAGCGTGACCGCTCCCGGCGTGACCTCTACGGAGGCGGTGACCCCCGGCGTTGGGCCTGACGGCGCTCCCGAGTCCTTGCACCCCAGCATCCCGATGCCGGCACACGCGACGACGATGCATTGAATACGCACGGGCGGTCTCCCATTGAGTGGTTTCACCTGCTCCACCAGGGAAAACGTGCGCGAGGGGAGATCGGGGCCACGCCGGGACCACGCCTGCGTGCATTACACCTAGCGCGCTTCCACCAACCGAGCGGCGCGCACGCGGGCGAGCAGCGCCTCTGCCGCGCGCGTCTGGGCCGCGAGCGCGGGGTATCGGGCATAGCCGCGAGCGCCTTCGACCAGGAGCAACTCGGCGGCGGGCAGCATGCCTAACGCGAACTGGGCCCGTCCCAGCAGCACAGCCGTCTCTGCCCGTCGCTGGTCGAATCCCGGAAGGCGTGCCGCCTGCACAGCGCGCGCGCGTCTGAGCAGGGAGTCGGCGTCGGCCGCCCGGCCGCGGGACAGGTAGACCTCGGCGAGTGTGGTCCATGCCTCGGCGAGGCGCGGATGATCGGCGGGCAACGCACGCTCCAACGTCGACAGGGCCTCCCGAACTTCGCGCTCCGCCTCGGTCAGGCGCCCCACGCGCGAGAACAGCGCGGCACGGTTGCGCCGCGTGACCGCCACATCGACGGCGGTATCACCCAGGGCGGCGCGGCGCACCGTGAAAGCCCGTGCCAGGTCGCGCTCGGCGGCGCGGAACTGGCCGGCACCCATCCGTGCAACGCCCAGGTTGTTGATGGCCGTGCCGGTGCGCGCGTCGCTGGGGCCGTAGTCCGACGACCAGCGCCGCACCACCTCGTCGAACACCGCGGCCGCGCTGTCGTACTTCCCTTGTCGCACGAAGAGCACCGCGAGGTTGTTGGCGGAGATCATCGTGACGGCATGTCCAGGGCCCAGTGCCGTGCGCCGGATGTTCAAGGCCTCGCGTGTGAGGACCTCCGCCTCCGCCAGCCGCCCCTGATGCTCCAGCGGGACCGCCACGGCCTCGAGTGCGTACGCAAGGTCCCGGTGCCCGGGGGGCAGCAACCGCTTCCGACCGTCGAGTACGATGCGCGCCAACGATTCGGCAACCACTGCATTCCCCAGCTTGGATTGTGTCACCGACAGGTTGCCGAGGGAGTTGAGGATCAGGGTGTGGCCCGGGGGGAGTTGTCGCTGGCGGATCGCCAGCGATGACCGGTTCGCGGAGTCGGCGGCTTGCAGCTGGCCGGCGTCGGTCAAGGTCACGCCCAGGTTGTCGAGATCGGTGGCGACGGTCAGGCTGGTATCGCCAAAGGTCGCACGGTCGATGGCAATGCCGTCGCGATGCGCCGCGATCGCGCGGTCGTACTCCCCGAGGTCCTGCAGGTTGTTGGCGTACTCACCCAACGTGAGGCCGACCTCGGGCGATCGCGGACCATGGAGGCGGCGCTGGAGCGCGAGCGCGCGGGCCAGCACCGAATCGGCGCCCTCATAGTCACCGAGCGCGTTCAACGTAGTCCCGAGGTTCCCGAGTCGGTCGGCGAAGGCGGCGCTTTCGGGCCCCAGCACCCGTTCCGCGAGCGACACTGCCCGACGAAACAAGGAGTCGGCCTGCTGGAGAAGGCCGAGTTCACGGTACGTCTCGCCAAGAACTCCGTACATCTCGGACTGGACTTCGGGCTGCGCGGCGAGCGCGGAATCCACGCGTCGCACGCCGCGGTCCACGAGGTCGCGTAAGGTGACCTCGCGCTGGCCGGACTCCTCGGGATTCGCCCCCTTGAACAGTCCGATGACGAAGGCGGAGGTCTCCCGCGCCTTGCGGGACTCGAGGCGCGCAATGCGCGCCTGCCAGAGGGTCGTCGCGAGGCCGCCGGCGAGCGCGAGAAACATGGCGAACCCCGCGCTCACGCCTGCGACGTGTCGGCGCACGAACTTGCGGAGGCGATACCACGCGGTGTCTGGTCGCGCGAGGACGGGACGACCGGTGCGATAGCGGTGCAGGTCCTCCAGCAACGCATCGACTGAAGGATACCGGCGCGCCGGATCCTTCTGCAGCGCCCGGGCGACGATGGTGTCGAGGTCCCCGGCCAACTGTCGGGTGAGGCGCTGCGGGTCGCTACCGCGCCGCGCAGCGAGCTCACCCGCGGAGGCGTGCTCCACGCCCATCGTGACCGGCTGATGCACGACCTCGCTCATGCGCGGGGGGACCACGTCGCACACCGCGCGCTCCACTTCTGTCGGCGTGAGTCGCGTTAGGCGATGCGCGCGATGACCGCAGAGCAACTCGTACAGTACCGCGCCGAGCGCGTAGACGTCGGTCGCGGTGGTGATCGGTTCGCCGCGTACCTGTTCGGGCGACGCATACTCCGGGGTCATGACCCAGAGTGCCGTCGCTGTCTCCCCCGGCGCGGTGTCGGCGCCGAGCAGCTTGGCGATGCCGAAGTCGAGGAGCTTCACCGTCCCATCTGCGGTCACCAGGATGTTGGACGGCTTGATGTCGCGGTGGACGACGAGGTTGCGATGGGCGTATCGCGCGGCCTCGGCCACCTGCAGGAAGGTCTCGAGGCGCTCCTCCGTTGTGGCTCGGCGCTTGTCGCACCAGTCGGTGAGCCGCACGCCGTCGACGTACTCCATCGCGAACCAATGCTCGCCGTCCGCGGTGGTGCCGCCGTCGATGAGGCGCGCGAGGTTGGGGTGCTGCAACTGCGCCAGGATCTGGCGCTCGGCGAGGAATCGTCGGAGCACCTCCGCGGAGCGAGCGCCCCCTCGCACCAGCTTGAGCGCCGCCTGCTGCTGGAAGCCGCCGGACTCGCGCTCGGCGAGCCAGACGGTGCCCATGCCACCGCGTCCGAGTTCGCGACCGAGGCGCCACGAGCCGATGCTCTCGCCCGTGCGCGTCTCGGGAGGCGGCGAGTCCGACAGGCCGAGCAGAGCTGCAGCCGGCCTTTGGAGAAACTCGCCGGAGCGTTCGAGCGCGGCCACGAGGGCTCGCGCTTCCGCCAAAAGCGCCGGATCGTCGGTGCAGGCGGCGGCGAGGGCGTGCTCGCGCTGCGTCGGTTCGGTGTCGAGCGCGAGGTCGAGCAGCGCCTCGAGCCGGGCCGCGCGGGATGGAGGCGCGCCCACCGTCAGCGCTCCGCCGGCGGCTCCCCGTCGGCGCCGTGCAGCATGCGGAAGAGGAAGGCGCGCGCCTTCTGCCATTCGCGCTTCACGGTCCGCGGGGAGCAGTCCATCGCCTCACCCGCTTCCTCCACCGAGAGGCCGGCGAAGAAGCGGAGTTCCACCACCTGCGCGAGCCGCGGATGTTCGACGGCGAGCGCCTTGAGCGCCTCGTCGAGTGCGACGATGTCGTCGCTCGCGGTGGCGCCGGCCACTTCGAGGCGGTCGAGTGAGACGGGGTGCTGCCCATGCCCCCGTTTGGCCGTCGTACGCTGGCGCGCGTAATCCACGATGATCTGACGCATCGCGGTGGCCGCGACTGCATGGAAGTGCCGCCGGTCGGCGTACTCCGCGCGAGTGCTGTTCACCAGGCGAAGGTACGCCTCGTGCACCAGCGCTGTCGTGTCGAGCGTGTCGCCGGGGCGCCAACGCCCCAGCTCGCGATGGGCCGCGCGCCGGAGCTCGCCATAGACCACGGGAAACACCGCGTCGAGCGCGCCCGGCTCACCGCGGCGCGCGCGGGCGAGGAGGTCGGTGATGTCGGTGTCGTGGGGCATGGCGGGGAGCAGGTGCACCGGTCGCCGTGTGGTGCACGAACGTACGAGCGCCCTGTGGGATCGACAAGTCGGCGGAAGCACGACGGTACACGCGCCGCTCCGCGTGGCCGCGCCGATGGCCGTCACGACGCGCTCCCGCTCCCGAGCGGCGGCAGGGGGAGTGCGCGCCACGCCACTACCAGCCAGGCATCGAACAGCGCCGGCGCCGTCAGCTCCAACACGCCGATGCCGACAACCACCACCGCGGCGCCCATCGCGAATCCACCGCCGATCGGCGATCGGATTCTCAAACGCTCCGGATGGTTTGTGAGATGCCAGCCGAGCCAGCGGGCCCTTCCCGAGCTGCCCCAGGCAACCCCCGCCGGTAGCAACACGATCCCGGGCCTGGCGCGTAGCAGGTCAAGGAGCTCGCGCTCGGCGTGGGCTCCCCACGCGATCCCGCACGCGGCGATGGCGGCGCCGAGGAGCGCGATCCACACGCTCCCCCAGAAGGCGGCGCGTCCCTCGAAGCGGGCGTGGCGTGCGGCGGGCGGGGCCACTACCTGCGACCCCGTTCGCGCGCCGTCCGCCGCCAGGGCCAGTCCGGAGAGTCCCATGGCCACGAGGGCGGAGGCCTCGAGGAGTCGACCGGCAACGAGGCGACTCATCAGGGCGAGCCCGGCCGCGATTCCGGCCAGCCCGAGGATCGAGAATGTGGAGCGCCGCATCGTCGTCTGCCGTGAGTAGTCCGACAGAAGGAACGCAATCGAGACCGAAGACGGGCCAACTCCGCACCGCGCTAGCTGTAGGTGACGAACGCTCGCGTTCATCCGCAGGCGATCTCCCATCAGACGCGCGCACCCCTGCGCGCGCCATCGCTAGCCCGCCTGCAGGGGGCAAGTTGTTGTTAGGCGGCGTGAGTACGCGTGAGACTCGCGACATAGGTTCCGATCCGCCAGAACATCGCGACATTGAGGACGGCCACAGATACTGTCGAGGTCCAACCGCGTACCGCGGCGCTGGCGCCATCCTGCGCCCAACCGAGGACCCATAGCAGGCCGACCATGATGACCACGAACTTCCAGCCCACCGTTACCGAAAGCGGGAAGTATCGCTGCAGAATGTGGCGGCCCTGTGTCGCACCGTTTCTGAGATAGAGGTACACAAGGCCCGCCAGCGTGATGACGAAGGTACTCCACGCACTCACCAGCGACCACGGAGTGACAGCCGCCGGTGGGGATGCCTAACGACTTGCCGACTTACCGGCGGGCGCCGTGCTCAACTCCCGCGCGCCCCTCCTGGTCCTCGAACTCCGCGAGTTCCTCCGGTGTCAGCAGCCGCGCGGCGAGCCAGTGGCTCAGCGAGTCCGGAGTAGCCTGGTTCACGGACATGTCCCCGCGCAACACGCGCTCGGCGACGTCCCGGACGAGGGCGGCTTTGGCGATGTGCCACACGGCAATCGCGGTGGTGCGTAGCGACGCGTCGTCGCGCGGCGGCGCGTCGTCGGCGAGCAGGGTACGGAGAAAGCCGGCCACGTGGATCTCGGATGCGTCGGCAGCCACCATGCCGACGATGGTCTGTGACTGCGCGCGCAACCATTCCGGCGTCGCGCGCGGCGCGCGGTCGAGCAGCCGGCACAGCACGCGCTCGAGCGGGGCGTGGGGCGCCTCGCCGCGATCGACCCAGTTGCTGGCCTTGTGGCTGATGAGCGTCGGCGGCATGCGCGTCGGCCTCGACGGTGAGTGGTCGGACTAACCGTTGGGATTCACCCGCGCGCCTGCTGATGCTGCGCGCGGCCGGTGATCAAGACGAGCGGCACGCGACCATGAGCGATGACAAACGTGACTGCGGCTGCGTAGGTCAGCAGCTGCGAGGCAAACTCGCCTCGGGCGGCATGCAGCGCGAGCGCGAACACGAAGATGACCAGTAGGGCGGTGCCTCCAAGTACCCACCAGAGGGCACCGAACGAGCGGACAAGGTTGGGTGATGGCATGCGAAAGTCCTCAGATGCTCGAGACCTGAAGGGTCGATACCAGTCATCGAATCTACACTTCCAGTGCGCCCGGGTCAGGTGCAGCGTTTGGTTCGGCTGCGACCGCCTTCAGAAACAGGGACTCAGTGGCGTAGTCGATCACGGCCGCATGAGCGTCAAACACGTCCGTGCCGAGGATCACGTCGACCTCGGCCGACCCGTTCGCCCTGAGAGAGGCGTTCACGTGCTCAAAGTCCAGCCCGGCCGGGCCCACCAGCCGCGGGATGAGCGACCCGAGTTGCAGCACCGCACCCTCGACCCGGTACTGATCGAGGGCGCCGCCCGCCCCGCCCGCCTCGCGGTTCAGCCATTCCCATCGGAGACCGACGGCCTGAACCACCGACATGGCCACCACTGTGATAGCGGCCCCGGTGTCCACCAACACCTCGACCGGGCGACCGTTGAGCGTGCCGTCCGTGTGGAAATGACCCACGACGCTGCGTCTGAGCGGCACGCGCACGTAGCCATGGGCCGTCAGGAAGTCGGTCAACTCACTCACTTTCCCTACCCTCCGCGGCCGAACGCATGTCGGCCAGGTCTGCTGCAACGTGAGTCAACTGGCGGGATCGAGAGCGCCGGCGGTGTCGCGCTCGAACAGATAGAAGGGCAGTGCGCGACGAGGAAAACTGAGCTCACCGGCCTCACACCTCGAGTCACTGACGTCTTGTCAGCACAACATGCGTTGCGGCCGCGGTCGGAACATGACTCGTGCACTCGTAGCCCAAGGCAGTGAGATCAAGGCCGTGCAAGAGATGCTCGCCGGAGCCGAGCAGCTTGGGTGCGATCGCCACGTGTAGCTCGTCGATGAGTCTCGCCTCGAGGTATTGGCGAACCGTCGCCACGCCGCCGCTGATCTGAACGTCCTTGTCCGCCGCGGCCGCAAAGGCGCGCTGCATCGCTTCGCGAATACCCTGAGTAACGAAATGATAGACCGTACCTCCTTCCATCTCGACCGACGGGCGGGCGTGATGCGTCAATACGAAGACCGGGCCGTGGTATGGCGGGTTCTTTCCCCACCAGCCGCGCCACGTTTCATCGGGCCAGGCACCGCGAATCGGGCCGAACATGTTACGGCCCATGATCCACGCACCGACGCCATCACCAAATCGTCGAGCGAACTCGTCATCGACGCCAGTGGTGCCGCCAGGCTTCCCGCCCATGCGCTGGAACGTGTGCGTCGGGAAGAGCCACTCGTGCAACGCCTCGCCGCCGACACCGAGAGGCTCCTCGCGTGTCTGGCGCGGCCCGGCCCCATAGCCGTCGATCGAGATCGTGAAGTTGTGCACGCGTACGCGAGCCATCTGCTCCTCCCAGGCAACAACGACGTTGGTCAAGGCGCGACAGGGCGATGCACGTGGGGACAAGTCACCAAGACTGCTCACACGCCCAATGTTTCACCTCAGCAGCGGTTCAAGGCAATAGGGCGGCCGCGCCGCCGCCGCCTACCATGGTCGCCCGTCTGCTGCAGCGTGTGTTAGGCATTGACGCCATCGCTTGCGTTCCATGACGTTCATCCGGAGAGGAGTATCGCGGCACTCGTCGGTGCTCGGCTAGATGCCTAACTGAAGATTGCGAGGCGCGGGCATTCACCTGAGTGCGGCCGGCGGCTTCAGGCGATGTCATGATGCGGCGACAGCAGTGCGCCCTCAGAGGTCACCGTTCCGCCTGGCGTGGCAATACCGCATTGTGCCAATACAACGCACTCCCAAGCGCCCGCGTCGCCCGACGATCGAGATACCACGCGGTGCCGCCGAGCGCGAGAAAGGAAGTCCCGAGGCCGATCACCATGCCGCGCTCGGGCGCATCAACGTGATCCATCGCGATCCCCAGGGCGAGACCGCCGGCGATGGAGGACGCGAGCATGACCCAACGACTGCGTGGATACCAACGATCGAAGGTGCGCGCGTAGGCTTGCGCGGAGTCGTCGGCGACAGCCAGGCGCGTGAGGCGCGGCATACCGCCGATCAAGGTCATGCGACCGACGACGAGGTCACGACCGCGAATCAACTCGCCGCCTTGCAGCCGCAGCGCGCACTCAGCGTAGGAACAGCCCGTTCGAGGCGCCTGCGCGCGCAAACGCGTCGGTTGGCTCACGACGAACAGCGAGAACACCACAAGTACCACACAACGCATCCGGCACCTCGCGACAAGAGACGGAGGGAGATACCCTCCCCATGCACATGTGTTGCGGTAACTCGATGACGGCAGCATGACGCCCAGCATCAAGGGCGGCGCGCAGCGCCGTTCGCTGCAGGCTGTGGTTCGGCGGGCCGTCCCGGCACTCACCCTTCTTCCGTCTGAGCGAGCCGTGAGAGGTGGGTTAACACGCAGCGCCACTGCCCCGCGCGCCGGACAAAGACGGACGACGAGCGCTCGACTTCGCGGAAGGGCTGCCCTTGGTACTTCCCTCCGGATACCCCGCGTGCGGAGACCACGGCGGTATCGCCGTAAACGCGGATATGGAAGTCTTCCGACGTCATCTCGTCGTGAGTCAGGGCTCCCGACCTCACCAACCCCAGAAAGGTCGCTTTGTCGCCAACTCGGCCATCGGGACCAATGATGACCCAGTCGTCGGCCATATACCGCCCGATCGCTTCCGCGTCGTTCCCGACCATCGCCCGGTCCCAGTCGTGAGAGACACCAATCAACTCGTCTTCCATGCTGCTGCTCACGATCCACTCCTCATTCTAGGGTTCATCCCGCGCGGCGAACGGCTAACGTTCAGCAGCGGGCGGAGCGAGCTGCCCCGATCGCCCGACTGTTGCAGCCGCTGTTGGATGGCGGATCGCTGGTGCGGCGTGTCCACCGCGCCGGTGCGAGCCTCCGGGCGTCGCGTGGCTCCGAACTCAACGCGGGCGCTCCAGATGCTCGGCACGATCCAGCCACCAGTTGATCAGGACACCGACCGCCGCCGATAACCAGATCGCGACGGTCGCCAATACGCCGAAGCCAAGCCCGAGCCACACCGCGGACCGATGGCCTACCAGCGCGCGCGCGCCGTACGCCGCTAACCCGATGAATGGATAGAAGAGCGCGGTGATCCAGGCGAGTCGTCGCACATCCGCGCGCGTCGCGCTCGGCGGCCGCTCATGCCGTCCGGTCATCTGTGCTCGTCCGTGTGGGGCAAACTGAAGGTTGAGCCGCGGCGGAGATCAAGAATGCGATCGCAGCGAGCACACACCAGGTCCGCCGCCTGCTCCAAGCGCAGTAAGCGCGCCGCGTCTGGTGAAGCGGACACCGGGGCTAGTCTTTGGGGCGACACAAAATGCCGGTCCCGGACTGTCCGCCGCCTGAGTGCAGGCGGGTGCAGACCAGGGCACTGCAGCGATAGGCGGCGCTGCGAAGGCTCTGCGTGCCGTTTGGGCTACCCGTTTCGCAGGCGACGTGCTGAGCGAAGACGGTAACGAACACGCCGGCGGCGGTGGAGCTGTCGACGGACGGGCGTGCAAAGTCAACGAACATCGTGTCGGGGCCCGGGAGGCGTATCGGCGTCCGCGGGGCGGTGAGCAGACCAGCGCGCGCGAGCGCCGCGTCGATGCTGCGGCTGAACTCGGACGCCGTGTTGGAATCCTCGACTAGGACTACGAGGCGCGCGATGCGCCGCTGCGAGCGCTCGGCGTCTCGCGCCTCGTCGCGTATCGCATCATGGACATAGGCGACGATGGCCGCACTCTCGACCGACTGGGCCGGTCCCGGGGCGGCTGGCAACAGCGCGAGTATCGTGGCGGATACGACGTGACGCATAATGCCGAAGCAGGACGCGATATTGGTAAAGCTCTGCTGCGAGCGAGGAAAACAATGTCGCGCGGCTCAACCGAGCGCCGTCCGCTGCTCGCCCGCCAGGTGCAACGTGTGTTACACGGCAGCGAGCGCGCCCGAGGCGCTAGCGGACATCCACCGTATCCTGTACGAGCGCATTGGTGCCGGTATGTGCGAACGTCAGGAGCGCTTGGCCCGGTGCGGCGGCGCGGAAATGGAAACACTGCGTGGGACCGGCTGGTACCGGGGTGCCGCAACCGCTCACGTCGCGGAACACGACGGCGGGCGAGGATATCGTTGGCGGGCTCGCGTACTCCCCAGGGCCGATGGTTTGCAGCGTGATCGTGATCTGGTCGCCGACGTGTGCGGTGACACGGCGATTACGCTCGGCGGCGCTGAGAGAGACGATCGAATCGGTGCGACAGGCGAGGCTGGTCGCCGCGACGAGCGCGACCGCGCGCAGAAGTGCGCGTGGCGGCACGAACCGCCAACGGATGACGAGAGGCGACATGGACATGTGGTATCCTCCCTAATGACGTATAACGTAAGCCTCAGCTGCAGTTGCAGCAAATCGAGCGCGCGGAGCGCGCGACCGAACTCGACCGAACGCGGCTGACTGCTGCAGGCGATGCCAGGCCGCTCTGTAGACTAGTCGACCGAGAAGGTTCGCCGGGCACCGAGGGGCACGAAGCGGCCGTCACCTCCGATGCGACCGGCTTCGACGGTATAGGTGCCACGCCTCTGATTGGCGCGCCAGTAGCCCGTCCATCGACGCGAGCTGCCGCCGTCGACGATGAGGTCTGGGGTCAGAATGCCCAGCGCGGGTTGGCCAGTGTGCAGGAACTCCGTGCGCCCATCCGGGCCCGTCAGACGCACATCGTGGGCGATGGGATAGGTGAGCTCGATCCGGTGGCTACTCTGATTCGTCCAGATCACCGTGAAGCCCACGCTGTCGCCGATCGCGATCGATGGTGCGGCGAGCTCGAGCTGCGCTACCACGGGTGAGTGAGGTGCGGTTGGCGCCGCGCAGGCCAAGATGATGACGCCGCAGCCCAACAAGCTCGCACGAAGCAGGGTCATGTGTGTCTCCCGGGTTAGTGAGATAGTAGGAGCTGGACGGCGTAACGCTTCAATTGAGCTGCAACGGCAGGCAATCGAGTGCGGCCGCAGGCCGCACGGCTCAACAGCGCCGTTGACTGCTCCCACGCGCGTTATGCGGCATGCAGCGTGTCAACGTGCCCGTCGCACCATGACGGCGCGGAAGGTGAACGGTACGACCGCCTGGGTACGCACGGCGCGGTCGCCCACCTTCGCGGGAGTGAAGCGCAGCTGCGAAGCATAGGCGCAGGCCCAGTCCCGCAGTTGCGCGTCGCTTGCGGCCAGGACGACCGCGCCGCCGGCCTCCGGGTGCCCCGCGGTATCGATGACGACGGCAAGCTGCACGGTACCCCGGTAACCATCTCGCAGCGCGAAGCGGGGCGTGCGAGGCGGCTCGGAGAGCAGGCGTGGCGCGGTGTCGGGCGCACTCACGAGAGTCGTCAGATCGAGGGCCGGCGCATGGTGACATGGACCGACAAGCGTCGCCTCCTGCGCGCGAACGCCGGTTGCGCCGGTGAGCAGTATGACGACCAGGCCAAACACGGCGAGAAAACGAGTGTGGGGCATACCGTCGTTACTCCGATCACGATTGAGGGTTCACGCGGTTCGCATAACGCTAAGCATTAGCTGCAGCCGAGGGAAAGAGAGCGAGCGAAGCGAGCGCACAGCGAATCGGCCGTCTGCTGCATGGTGTGATAGGACGCCTCTGCATGGGGTGACGGCCTATCGTTCGGGCGCGGGCGCGAGGGCCGCCGTACTATAGGCACAGACGGTCTGGCGGCGAAGCGCGATTCTCGCGACCTGTCCGGCGCTCTGGCCGACCACAACCGTATCCGTGCGGATGCTATAACCGAAACGTCGAGTCGCGAGCGCATGCTGACCCGGCGGCAGGGAGTCGAAGCGCGCCTTCCCCTTCTTATCGGTGTGGGTGGTGCGAGCGAGCGAGAGCAGGCGGAGCTCTACCAAGGCCAGGCCGGCGCCGGTCTGGCGATCGCGAACGTCAAGGAGCAGCGCCCCCGTCGGCAGCTTCTTGCTGACGGAGAGCTCGATCGCCTGCGCCGGGCCGGGATCACCCGGAACGCAACCAGTCACCGGTCGGGACGGCGGCTGCCCGCGGCATCCAAGCAGAACCACTCCCGCGAGGACCGTCATTAGCTTGGAGGGTTGCATCGCCTCACTGGCTCGGCCTAACGTAAGCCTCAGCTGCAGCTGCAGGAAATCGAGCGCGCGACCCCAAGCGGCTGACTGCTGCAGTCCATGTTAAGCATCGCGAGCGCGCAGCGGCAGGAAGGCGGCAGCTGGATGCGCGACGAACTCGGCGATCAGCGTCTGGGAGTCGCGTAGGAGCCGTGCGACGTCCTCGGTGGAGCAGTTGCCGAGCTGAGTCCAGATCTCCTTCGGCGGGAAGCCCCGCCAGACGCTGAACCGCTGCAAGTCGTCGTCCTTCGTGACGATCACCAACGCGGACGTGCGCGTACTCCCAGATCTGCTCGTCGGTGGCCGCTCGCCTCGTCGAACAACAGGGGGGCGCCATGCGCGAGACCCTCAGTCCGCAGGGACGGGCATGATGCGGCGCTCACGCTCGGCGGCGAAAGCGAGAGATGCGAGGATGTCGTCGTGTGCCAGGTCGGGGAAATCAGCGATAACCTGCGCTTCGGTCATGCCCGACGCCACATAGCGGAGGACGTCGCCCACCGTGATGCGGGTGCCGCGGACGCAGGGCTTGCCGAAGCGAATGGCGGAATCGAGGCTGATCCGGTCGAGGAGAGGCATACCCTCACGCTACGGTGCCGGGAAGGGCGCGTCAAGTTCAAGCGGCATCGGCGGTTACCGGCCGTTCAACATTGCTCGTGCAGCGTTGCACGCCGCTGGCTGAAAGCGAGGCTTAGCGCCCAAGTTCAGCTGCAACGTACGTTAGGCGCCACGGCGCGCGGAAGGTCGCGCATCTGCCATGACAACTCGGAATCCGATGCAGCCATCATGGAAGTCACGCGCGATCTCGTAGCGATTGGACACAGCGCAGTGGGCCGCCCAGTTGTGAAAGCAGCCACCTCGGAGCACGCGCTCGTCACCGGGACCCTCATAGGCTGAGCCGTCTGTAGGAATCGCACTCAGATCGCGTGACAACGAGTCCTGGCACCATTCCCAGACGTTGCCCGACATGTCGTAGATCCCGAGTTGGTTGGGCGCCTTCTTGGCGACCGGCTGCGTCTGATCGCCGTGTCGTCGATCGTACCATGCCACGGCCTCGATATCGTCGCTGCCGCTATAGCGGAATCCATCCCGCCAGTGCTCTCCGCCGCGTGCGGCGTATTCCCATTCCGTTTCAGTGGGCAGCCGAAAGAGCTGGGGAAGACCCACCTGCGTGCGTAGAGCCGCCGCCACGGCGCTCGCGTTCAAACGCTCTAGGAAACCACCCGGCATGGTCAACGAGTCCCACGACACGTTCTCGACCGGCAGGTCAGCGCCACGATGTACCGCGGGATTGTTCTCCGCTCCCGCGATGTGGCTCCAGAATCCCTGCGTGACGGGGACGGACCCGATGAAGAAATCGCGCACCTCGATCGCGTGGGCGTGCGGCGAATCGCCGAACACGTACGGCTCGCCGTGTGTACCGCGGACGGGAATTAGCGTGAACTCGCCATTCTCCCAGCGATACTCGATCGAATGCATGGTCGGCCCTGCCTGTCGACGTATGTGTGCGCCTAACGTTAGGACTCAGCAGCAGCGGAAGGGAGGTCGAGCGCGCGGAGCGCGCCGACTAAAGCTCTGCTGTCTGCTGCAGTGCGTGTCAAGCAGCGGGCACATCATGGGCGCCACACGACGGTGATGGGAAGCAAGGCGCGCGTGGCACCGAGAGGCGAAGTGAAGTGCTCATATCGCGCCTCCAACGCCAGCCGTCGGGACGCCCCGAGCGTCCAGCCAAGACCGGCAAGGAGGCCGGCGGTCTGCTGCTCGTTCCAGGCGCGGAATCCGCCGCGCCGCAGGCTCACGCCCGCCAGCCAGTAGAGCGGTCGAGCTTCGGGAAGCGACTGCAGGGCGAAGACGGCGCCGTAGGTGCCCTGCACGCTCAACGGCGGATCGCCAGGGTCGCATGAGCAGCCTTGGCCGCCGGGGAGCGTGAACACATGCGCGCTCAGACGGGCTCGGACGCTGGACCTCACGCGCCACGTAACACCGAGTTCCGCAGCGATACCTGCACTGCCGAGGTCGCGGTCGCCGTCGCGTTGGCCCGCTATCCCGAAGGCGAGTAGCATCCGCGGCCGCGACGTCGCTTGCGCGTCGACCGCGATCGCTGGCGTCGCAAGCAACACGAGGAAGAAGAGGCGTGCGAGCATGTGGCCTCGGCAGCACGACTTGCGGGTGACGTCGCGAATAAACGCTGGGATTGCTGCATAACGCTAACCTTCACCTGCAGGCAAGTTATAGACAGTTGCGCGCACCCCTCGTGCGCGCAATCCCTGAATCGCCTGTCAGGCGCAACGCGTTGTTAGCTGGCCCGCTCGAGCACGCGGACGTCCTTCTCCAGCTTCGCGCCGAGGTGGTCGCGTTCCACCTCCAGGTCATACCGGGTATGCAGGTTGAGCCAGAAGCGATCACTCGTCCCAAAGTAGCGGGCGAAGCGGAGGTCGGCCATGAGTCGCGTAGGATTCGGGCGGCGTAACGTCCGGGTTCACCCGCAGACGAACGGAATAGTGCGAGCGCAGCGAGCGCTCCATAGCTCGGCTGTCGGGTGCAACCCCATGTTGCGCCGAGCCTGCGCGCCTACGCGACGCTCCCGGCCCACGGCTTGATGCGCCGGAGGACGGGCGCAAGCGCCTTGGCCGCCACCTCGGTGTCATAGGCGGCCTGCGCGCGCAGCCAGTAGCCATTCGAGAGTCCGAAGAACCGACAGAGGCGGAGGTCGGTGTCCGCGGTGATGGCGCGCCGGCCGGCGATGATCTCGCCGATGCGCTGGGCGGGGACGCCGATCTCCTTGGCCAGGCGGTATTGGGAGAGCTGCATCGGCACGAGGAACTCCTCCAGCAGGAGCTCCCCAGGTGTGACGGGCTTGAGCGCGGACATGGCAGGACTCGGCTTCGTGGTAGTCGACGATCTCGACGTCCGCCGGGCCGGCAGGGGTCCAGCGAAAGCAGACGCGGTGCTGATCGTTGATGCGGATGCTGTGCTGGCCGGCGCGATCCCCCTTCAGGTCCTCCAGGCGATTCCCAGGCGGCACGCGCAGGTCACGGAGCCGCCCGGCGATCACCAGTTGGCGCAACTTGCGTCGCGCCACGGCGGCGATGTTCGTGAAGCGCCGGGTACTGCGACTGCTGGCGAGGGCCTCCGTGTCGGCCAGCGGCACGAAATCGGGCTCGAACGGCCACCTAAGACCCATGTGACCGGTGTATTCGTGCATTGCGCGCGCTAAGAAATGCGATCGCGTGCTTCCGATAGCTTTCGTAGGCCTTCAAGTCCGCGGGCAAGGGCGAACTGCTGAAGTCATCGAACGGCGCAAAGAAGCGTACCGACCTGAAGTCCGGGCTTACGAGATCGTGAAGTAGGAAGAAGTCGACGTAGCCCTCGAACGATTCGAAGAGCGCAAAGAAGGCCGAGTATCGAGAGAGCGTAACAGACAAAGGACTCTTCTCGGCGCGATAGTGCCGCCGAATACACTCAACGGTCAGATCAAACCGGTCCTTGATGCGTGGATGAAATCCGCGTGCCCCGTTGATGGTCATTCGGCGATCGACGCGATTGGCGGGGAATATCATCATGCCGCCTATGGTGTATCCGAGGCTCATGAACGACTCCCACTCGTCAGCTGGGATTTGAGCGATCGCCGATGCAAGCCGAGATTCCTTCCTGAACGTCGGAACTACCGCGTCGCTCGCGAGGAAGAACTCGCCGAGCGGCGAGTGATGATGGAGATAGGCGTTCGGGCGCGATGCGCTGAGCTCGAACGGCGACCCGCCCGGCAAGGGCTTGCTCCACAGGAATCGATGATACGCACGAAGTGCCGGACTGAGAAGATCGGGGTCGCGGCCCGGAGGTGTATCCCGACGGAAGTCGAACGTGATATCGATATCGATGCTGCGATGCATGTCGCTACAGATCGCCGTGTTGCGTGCTAACGCCACGGTTCACCTGCAGCCGAAGGAAGTAGAGCGCGCACAGCGCGCGTTCAATAGCTCGGCTGACTGGTGCAACCGTCTGTTATGCGACGCGCAGGGGCTTGATTCGTGCCACGTCGTCCTTGATCGCTTGGCCCGCCTCCCAGAGATCGACGCTGCGCTGGGCGTTGAGCCAGAACTCCGCGCTGTTGCCAAAGAGCCGCGACAACCGCAACGCCATCTCGGGGCTCAACGCGCGTCGCTCACGCAGCAGTTCGTTGATCGACTGCCGGGAAACGCCTAACGCCTCCGCCAGCCCCGCCACGGTGAGCGCGTAGTCGGGCATGAAGTCTTCGCGGAGCATTTCCCCCGGGTGGGTCGGCCGCCGCTTCATCGTACGGGTGTTCGGGATGCTCATGCGGAGCCCTCCAGCCTAGTGGTAGTCGCAGACCTCGACGTCGTAGGCATCGCCGTCGACGAAGCGGAAACAGATGCGCCACTGATCGTTCACGGCGATCGCATGCTGGCCCTGCCGATCGCCGCGTAGCGCGTGGAGGCGGTTGCCAGGGGGCACTTTCAGGTCGTCCAGCGACGTCGCCAGGTCCACGTACTCCAGCTTTCGCGCCGCCCGGCGTGCCACGTCGGGCGGGAAGCGCTTCGCCGCACCTGTGGCATAGAGGTCCTGCGTGCGCTTGTCGGCGAACGACTTGATCACGGGTCAAGTGTAACGCAGCACGTGACACGTGTCAATTCACGCCGGTCGGTTCGCATAACTTCGGTTCACCTGCAGCCGAAGGCAATCAAGCGCGCGAAGCGCCCGTACAATAGCTCGGCCGACTGGTGCAACCGATGGTTATGCAGCGCCGGCGCGTTTGCGCCGCGGCCTGGCTGCGGGGCGACTGCCGAGTTCATCGCGAATCACGCGCCGGACCACCGCCTCGAGCGGTTCGCGCGCTTCCGTCATGGCCTGGCGCAGGGTCTGGTTGATGAGCGTCTGATAGTTGCCCCCGCCAGCCGCGTCGACCTGGGCGCGATACCAGTCGAGGATGTCGTCATCGAGCCGGATCGTGATCCGCGTCTTACCCGTGGCGACGGGCAGCACCGGGCCACGGCGGGCCTTGGAGAAGTCATACTCTTTACGCATCAGCGTCCTCGGCGTACTGGCGGCGCTCTCGAGCTGTTGCCCGGCGCGCCGAAATGAGTCGGATCGCCCCAGGGCTGGTGGTCCAGACGACAACCAGCACGCGATCCAGGAGGTCACGGCCCAGCGTGACGAAGCGTTCTTCGTTGGGCTACGGGTCCGGGAGCGTGAGCGCATACGCGTCCTCGAAGACGCCGGCGGCATCGGCCAACTCGACACCGTGCTTGGCGCGATTCGTGGCGGCCTTGGCCGGGTCCCACTCGAAGTCCATGCTGCAACGTATGTACTGATGTACACCGCCGCAACCCGCCGGGGACCGTTCACTGTGCGATACAGGCGGCTACGGGAGAGCGCGCAGGCCCGGCCTCACGCTCATTCGGCTGCATAACGAGGTTGTAGGATAAGTCCGCGCTCCGTTGCCGGGCCTGCATTTCTCCATACCGAAACCATTGCCGGGACGGCGAACGTCGATCCTGGGGCGAATGTGAGCGTCGAATCCTCGACAACGCACTGGGTGGATGTGACGGTCGAATTTTCCTACATCCTCAACGTTCTAACTCAACCGCCGACGAAGGACATCGTGCAGCGGCCCCGCCGCTGCACACAGCAGATCGGCGGTCTGTTGCAGCACCCCGTTAGGCGCCTATACGTGGTTCCCAGCGATGGCGTGCGAGAGTTTCCAGTCCATCGGAATCTTGGGTGGCGACGTACACGTGTCGACGGATATCGTAACAGCTTCCGGGGGCGCTCGCGGATCGCGCCCGGAGGATCAATGCAAACCCGTCGGGCGAGGCGATCGCGACACCGGGGATGGGCTCGGCGAAGGACACGAACGGGGGCAGAAGCTTGGGCCATGTCCCGTAGGACGCCGCCGGGCGCCGCGGCGTGCCGTAGAGAAAGGTCTGGCGCTCGGCGAATGCGTCCTGATCGGCTTGCGTCACGCGCTGAGGCTCGTCGCGAATGGCCTCGCCGCGAATCCAGCGGCCGTCCGGCGTTCGCCGGTCCAGACGATACGGCTCCAGTCGCGCGACCGCGAGCCATCCGTCGCGTGCGACCGCGAACACCTCGCTCGTCGCGAGGGCCGGCCGCTCACGCACCTGCATGCCCGTCGATCCCGAGGGGGTGCTCCATCGCTCAATACGACCGGGCGCCGCTCGCAGGCGGGCGATCGTGTCGACTCGGCCCGTGGCGCGGGCAACGCGCATGACGCGAATGGAATCGGCAGCACCGAACTGGTGGCTCCCAAGGGGAGTTGGAGGTGACCACGTCGACCAGACGTGACCGAGGTCGTCGGTCGCACTGACCAACCCTCGCACGGCTACCAAGGCTGGCGTATCCGGGGGAATCGAGCCGGTTGGCGCGTCGCCGACAAACACGAGCCAGCGCCGAGTTGCGCCTCCCATAAGAGAAGAGTCGGCGGGCAGTCGAAAGAGCGGCGCCGCATTCGCATACTCCCTCGGCCCCGCTCCGCGGCGTCCAACGTCGCGTACGGCATCAGTCTTGAGATCCGCCACCAGGACTCGAGATTCTCGCCCATCGCTCACCAGGACGCGACCGTCCGCCAATTCTCGAACGGAGGAGATGAAGGAGAACTCGTGGGAGAACCGCGCATCCGGCGGCGCGAGCGCCTGCGGGCTCTGCGCCGCTAGCGTTCCGCTCGCCAGCACACCGAGACAGAGCAGGACAACTCGCATGCATTGACGGGAGTTGGTGCGCCTAACGTTGGAGTTCACCCGCGGGCGACAGACGGCGCAGCCGGCTGGCGAACGTCGGGTGCAACGACGGGTTAGGCGTCACTGCGCGGACTGGGGGTTCGATCTCCCCAGCCGAGGGAGGTTGCATTGCCTTCGCGATCTATCTCGACGTAGGCGAAGTACGGCTCTCGCTGGCCCTTGCTCGGAACCTTCCAGAAATGAGCGGCGCCTCTGTCGTTTGTCAGAACGCCAAGGTACTGAAGATCGTCTGCCTTCAAGCCATCTGGGTCATCCAAGAATTCCCCGAACTCGCGCCGTAGATATCGCGGCAACTCGCGTTCAGTGGCTTCATCCAAACCGGTCCTGCCGAACCAACTGGCTTCCTCCACCGTCGCTTCCTCGAGTTGACGGCGCGAAAGATACTGTCCGTGAGCAGCTGCCACGTCCTTTCTCACGCTACGCGCGAATCCATAGATGGCGATCGCGAGCACGCAGAGAACCAGAGCGATGAGAGCGAGGTACATAAGGGCTAGTTGTGTGACGCCTAACGTTAAGCCTCAGCTGCAGCCGCAGGAAATGGAGCGCGCGGAGCGCGCATACCCAAGCGGCTAACTGCTGCTGGCGATGTTACCGTGCGCGAGCGGGAAAGGCGAGCATCAGAATGCGATTCGTCGCGCGCAGATCGAAGGTGTCGGGGTGAAAGTGCGCGCCAACCCAGGTCCGACTCGCGAGGAACTCCGAATCCGTCGGGTCGGCGAGACTCCGCAGCAGGTCTGTGTAACCCGGTGATCCACCGGCGTCCTCGGGTGGGCCCGCGCGTGCGCCATCGACGCACCACGGATAGGGGACGTCGGGGTGCGGCGCATGCGTCGCCACGAGACGAATGTCGTGCACCCAGTTGTCGCCGAAGTCGTAGGTGTACTCGAGCCGCGAGTCCGGCTGCAGTGCGAGACTCGCGAGCGACGTGCGCGTCGCGTCGCGCCCCTCGGCGTCTTCGTGGGGCGCTTCATACTCGACGCCATCGAGCAGAAACGAGTAGAGGTGGTAGTCCAGCCAGCCGAAGCATTCCTGAATCACCCGATGGACCTCGTCGAGCGTGAACGCGTCGGGCACCAGCACCTGTCGCCAGATCTCGGGTGCGATGTCTTGCAGCGCAATGCGGAGCTCGAGGATTCGAGGCGGCGACTTGGCGCGCGCGCGCTTCGGCACGATCACCTCCAGGTCGGAAGCGAAGGGTAACGTTTGAGCATCAGCTGCGGACGAACGAAATAGAGCGAGCGCAGCGAGCGTACAGTAGATCGGCCGTCTGCTGCATGCGATGTTAGCCGGTTCCTTCGCTTAAAGAGAGGGGCTTTCGATACGGATGCGGCGGGATCGCGCGAAGCTGATCGCCGAGCACGAGTGCGCAGGTGTTATCGAGACCTAGTACAGCGAAGCAAGCGTCACGCACCGCCCATTGCATTGTGAGCAATGTCAGGGCGCCTTCCTCGCGAATAAGATCCGCTCGCCGTTGGAGGTGCGCGTCTTGGTGAAAGACCTCGCCGTTCATCCATGTGTGCAAGATGAACTCAGCGTCGAAGTGTTCATCGTGGATCGCAAAGACAATCGGTCGCCGAAACGACTGTTTCCACGCATCTCTCAGCTGCACCACCAGATCGCGAACCTCCTCACTCCCAACTCGATATGCGAGGTTGGCGACTTTGTTGAAGTTGGTCGGTTCTTTCTGCGCATAGACGAGACGGAACGCGACCATGAGCGCGAAGAAGTCCGCTTCCGGGATTAGATCTGCTTCGTCTGGCAGATCAGCACGGAACATGCGCGCACCGAACTGGTGAGAAGCATACGGTAGCACGCGATCATAGAGACGACCGGCCGCCCGCCTGAAGGACTGAAGCTGGAGGCGGTCCTGCTCGTTGAGCGGTGACGTCTGCGGAGTCATGCGCTTTGTTCGCATTGGATTCAAATCCGCCTAACGCCGAGCATCATCTGCGGCCGAAGGAAACAGAGCGAGCGAAGCGAGCGCACAACAGATCGGCCGACTGCTGCATGCGATGTTATGCGGCCCTGTCACAGCGCTCGCCCTTGCCGGGGCGAGTGCTGTGCCAAGCTAGGTGCGAATCTCAAATGCTAGGCCACCTTCGGCAGCCACTCGCTTTCTGGTTTCGCGATGAGCCGAGCGTTCTTGTACGCAAGATCGAGGGGCAATACCGTGAAGGCACGATAGGCCCGAGCTTCTCGCTCCACGACGAGTGCCAAGTCTGCTCGTGCAGGCGTCTCGAAGCAGAGCGGCAGCAGAAGTTGAATGCGACCGAGTTCTGCGCCATCGCGTCCGAAGTAGAACTGAGGAATCGCGACCTTATAGTTCATCTGCGCGCGCTTGCCCGCCTCAACGACCTGACTCTGCAGCATCCCCCGGCGCTTGTGCGCGTTCTCCCTCAGGTCAGGTGGATATCGATCGACGTTGTCGTCGATTATGTGGTCGAGGTTCGGGATGAGCTCACGGTCTGGGTCGTAGATGAGCTCCGCCGGATTCTCGAAGTACCGTGCAACTGGCGGCCGACGAATGAAGAAACTCATTCGTTTGTCGCTCTCGGTAACGAAGTCCTTCAACACCCAAGGCTGTCGATTGGGGTCGCGATTTGCCTCGAAGAACGCGTAGATCGGCTCGTAGTTCGGAGTGAACAGGCCGGTGTTGAAGGCGGCGATCCGGATGCCCTGAGCGTCGGAAGACTCCTCGATCTTCTCCTGCTGCACCAACCGCTTGAAGGTGTAGCGTAGGTAGTTGCCGAGAATCGAGAACGGCTGGTTCGAATCGAAGGACCAGGTCTCAGGCTGGGCGCGTTCGGAAAGCTCACGAAGTCGCGACTCGAAGCCCTTGCTTGGCGGAACATCTACTCCGCGTGCTGGGATCCAGGCGAAGTCAAAGAGGTCCGCGGCCCCCGCAGGGGTAGGAAGGGTGGAGCTCATGCTTGTACTCCTTTCGGTTAATGGGGTTGCTCAACATCTGCCTGCCAGAATTCAATGCCCGCGGCGACTCGTTGGACGCGGCGGGATCATCAAGTTAGCACACCAAGAAACGACGTCAAGACGGTCCCGGATGGGCCGTATAACGATAGAACTCAGCAGCGGGCGAGTTATTACAAAACGCGCGCACTCTGTGCGCGCCAACCAAAGATCGCCCGTCTGTTGCAGTGCATGTTGGGCGGAGGGCCGCGCGATCCCAAACGCGTGGATGCGGCCCCGACTCGTTAGGTGCGGGACGCGGACGTGCCCGCCCGCCACGCGTCGGCGGCCGCCCAGAGCGTGAGCATCGCGATCTCCAGCAGCGGCAGGGCGATGGGTAGGCGCGCAATCGCGAACAGGGGCCAGAGCAGCAGCGCGGCGAGGGACGCCCACAGGAAGCGTCGCCCGACGATGTGGCGGCCCTGCTCAAACTGTCCCCAACCAGGGACAACGAAACTAAGCAACATGCATCGCGTGCGCGGCGTCATCGATTCCTCCAGAAGTGCGGTACGCCTTCAGCCCATGCAGAATATTACGACAGTTTGTCCCATCCGCCCAACGCCAATGTTGAGCTGCGCGGGCGTTCAAATAGAGTGCGCCCGGAGGGCGCACGAATCAATAGTGCCCGCGTCTGCTCCAACTAGTGTTAGGAGGCGTCCCGCGCGGCCAAGCGCGCCACCAGTGCCATCCTCTCCTCTTCTGACAGTCGCGGCACGAGATCCCTCGACGGCGTAATCTGCCATCGGAGCTGCACGTGATCGAGCGACAAGATGTCTACGTCGAGCGCGATCCAGAAGTTCAGTAGACTGCGATCAAGTGTCAGTAGCGCCGCATCTCCTCCGGTCAGAGCCGAGGCGATGGTCAGCCACTCCAGCGCTTGTAGGTCCGCCGCCGTGTTGTACGCGTCCTCCGGTGAGTAGCCGCTCCGAGGCTTAACAACTCCACGGCCAATGCGCGGTTCTGTTCCGTCGTGCGGCTCGTAGAGGACGGAAAGCACCGCAAGGACGGGTGTAGACACTGCCGGTAGTCCGGAATCAGCTGCCATCGCAACAATGACGTCTTCGATCGGTCGTTCTTGCCCACATCGCACCCGACTCGCCACTAGAGGAGCCGCGCCGTGAAGGAACGCGCCTTCCGCTGCGCGGCGGTGCGCAAGGGCTTGCAGAATGCCATACGTCGCTGCCTGGCGCTCGTGGTCGTAGTCGAGCACTTCGGCAGAGTTAAAGAATGCTCGAAGGTCAGTGGCGGCTGCGTCGATCGCGACCGAGAACTCCGAAGCTGACGGAGTGCGTCGCACGTTCCCTTCGAGACCGCATAGCACAGGATTAAAGCGGACGCCCGGTCTGTCGAGATGCTTGAGCCACCACGAGTCAGAGACGCACTGCGCTGCATCAGGCGCACGCAGAATCGACCGGAGACGCGACAGCACGTTCCGGTCGACATAGATCATGGAGACTCGAGCGAACACTGTAGGCATGCGGCCGCCGAGCTGGAGAAGCCACAGCCGCTCAGGATGATTCCACTGAATGTTTATTGTGAAGTTCAACACCCTGACTGCGACGCCTCCTAACGCTAGCGTTCACCTGCAGGCGAATTACAACAAGTTGCGCGCGTGTTGCGCGCAATCAATAGCTCGCCTGTCAGGTGCAAGGCGTTGTTAGGCGACGAGCGAGCAGCACCTGGAGCTAACGATGCGCGCATTGGCTTAGCTAATTCGATGCGATCGACTGCCTGTTGACGATCTGTCCTACTCCTCGCGCGTATTCGTCAGTCATCCGCGGGCGGCTGCGAGAAGGAGTCAAGGTGGCGCTCAATCCGACGAGTTGCGACCGCGCGCCCGCGAAATACGGACATGGTGCCGAAAGCGATCGCTCCTACCTGCACGATACCAAACGCATTTGCGACGGTGTCGTTGTGGTTTTGATCTCCCCACATGACACCGAAGAACGCACCTATTGCGACGACTAGCGAGGCGAATGCACCCAGCATCCATGCTCGCCCTGGCGAACCTTTCGAATCTTTCTCACGCGTTTGGTTCATTCCGTCACCCCTGTCCCCATGATATCTAATGCGCGAGCGCGTCAACAATTCCAAGGCGCAGCCCGTTCCGCAGCTACGCTAGTCGCAGCGGGACGCTCGATCACGTAGGAAAGCGTCGTTCGAGTCGAAGCCGCCGCGCCTGCACCGCTGTACGATTTCCGCTCAGTGCTCAAACCCGCTCCGGTCCTTGGACGGTAGGAGAGTCGCCTAACGTCTCGGTTCACCTGCGGCCGAAGGCCATAGAGCGCGCGCAACGCGCGTACCATAGCTCGGCCGTCTGGTGCAACCGGTTGTTATGCGGCGCCCCGCTTCGGCGGCGCGTGGAGCGCCTCCGCGACCGCCTGCGGATTGCGCGCGGCAACCTTCAACAGGGCGAGAGCGGGACCATCCGGCGTCCGGCGGCCCTGCTCCCAGTTGCGGAGCGTCGCGACGCTCACGCCGATCATCAGCGCGAACTCCGCTTGGGAGGCTCCGAGCTGCGCCCGGACCGCCTTGACGTCGGCGGGGCGAAAGACGGTGACCCGCCGTGGCTTCGCCCGGCCGCGGCGAATCTGGCCGGCTTGACGGACGCTGGTGAGCAACTCCTCGAAGGCGGCACGCTTCATCTGAATTTCTCCTCGACGACGCGCCGCAGGAGCTTGACCTGGGCGGGCGTCAGATCGCCCTGGGCGTTCTTCGCGTACAGGTAGAGCATGTAGAACGTCTCACTGGGCTCGTCCCAGTAGTAGATGATGCGCAGCCCGCCGCGCTTCCCACGCCCGCTGGTGCCCCAGCGCAGCTTCCGGAGTCCACCCGAACCGACGATCACCGGGCCCTGCTCGGGTCGGAGCACGAGGGCAAGTTGAAGCGCGCGGTACTCGGGGTCGGAGAGCGCCGCCCGCAGGAGTGAGGTGAAGACGGGCGTCTCGACGAAGCGCATGCGCCAAGGTACGCCATTGGCGTATGCACGTCAATCGCCGCCATCGGCCGCCTAACGTCCAAGTTCAGTTGCAAGCGAGTGACATAGTAGCGAGCGAAGCGAGCTATCCGCCGATCGCTTGTCAACTGCAACGTTCGTTAGACCGCTTGTGCGCCAGTGTCTGGATCGTGTTGTGCTACTCGTAGGTGGGGCCCGATAGCCACTACTTCCAGAACATAGGATAGAAAATGCTGATCGGATTGGCCGCATTCTCTGGATTCTCAATGGCAGCACGAGACTGTGCGGCGATCTCTGCTTGGTATGTCGCGATCTTTGGAACGAGCGAGTAGATGTCACTTGTGTCGATCACGACCGTGCGCACCTGACTCGTGTCAAACGGAATCTTGTCCGCTTTCCGAATGATTTGCACAACGGGCAGTCGGCAGGCGTGGCGGAGCGCCATCTCGTAGAAGACGTTCGGGTTCAGCGTCGAGAGGTCTGCGATCACCAATCGTGATCGCTTGATGTGCTCGATGATATGTGATGTAATCATGCCAGGAGAGCCGATCTGGTCAGCGCGAACCACGCGCAGTTTCAGCTCGTCCATCGCGGGCTGCACAATCGAGCCCATGAACAGGTCTGCGTGCTTACGCTGCTCGCTCCCATCCTCGCCAATCGGGGTCACATAGAAGCACGTATGGTCCCAGTCTGTCGAACTCCCTGACGCGTCACCTGAACCGACGGCCGGTTGTAGGAGCGGTCGGGTCGCAGGAGAGACGGCTGGCAGATCCTCAACGGCCTTCTCGATCGAGACAAGAGTCTCCGCGCCACCGATTGTCTGCAGAAGGCCGAGGTCTTTTGCATTTACAACGAAGATGTCCAGACAGCCGCGGGGATCGTCCACGTAGAATGAGGATGCTTCCAGAAAGTCTTTCATCACCTCGGGCGCTGGCACGCGCTTGTTGACATACTCGTCGTAGATCGCCTTGAATGGCGGAATACTCTGAATGGCGAGGCGAAACTTTGCTAAGGTGCGCTCGCGAGGAGCGTGTGCCTCATCGCAAGCGACGCGTCCGTCCGCCGTCAACTCAAGCCACTCGGCTTTATAGGATCCTGTGGTGACGCCATACTTGCCTGAATTGGTGATTAGGACGCGCACGGCGCTGCTGTTCGGCGAACGCTCAAGCTTCTGCATGAGCGTCAGGCGGCGGATCTTGTCGCCGCCGGCGTATCTCACGATGCCAGCACCGAGAATCAGTACCTGCTCGAGAGAGTCGCTTGGATAGCCCTTTTCGCGCCTCGATCCAACCTTCTCACTGTCGATCGCTGGCTGCTCTTCGCGGTGCGTGCGTTTCGCCTTCCGCTTACGCTTCTTGGTCTTCTTTACAGCTGGACGCTTCTTTGCCGGCTGGGGTGTTTCCTCGGCGGTGTCTTCTGACATATAGCGGCGGCGAGATAGTGTGCAGTGCGAAAGGTGATACGCGGTTGCAAAGCGTACTGCGCAACGCAGTACGCGTCGAAGCCACATATAGACTCAGTATGCTAGCATTCGGAGTATGCTGATAGCGGTCTAACGACCAAGCATCAGCTGCGGCCGAACGAAATAGAGCGAGCGAAGCGAGCGCACAATAGCTCGGCCGTCTGCTGCATGCGCTTGTTAGCCCGCACCACGAACACACTTACCGGCGGCCTGTCCAAACGTACTCCACCTCGTCGGCCGTCGGCGGTAGCTCCCGTGCGCACTCCGCGTCGAGCGAGGAGGTGCGCCCGATGCTGCCGTCGGCGCGCCGCCGCACCCGGATGACGGTCTGCCCCTCGACGAGTCGCCGGACGTCGGCGACCGCCGTCTCGGCGACCCGGTCGGCGCGCCGCTCTTCGGATTCGTCCTGGAAGCGGTAGACCGGCACGTGCCAATGGTGCGGGCCCACGCAGATCGTCAGCTCGTCGCCGTCGTCGCGAACGCGCAACTCGCCGAGGGCGGCGTCTGGCGCCGGGACGACCAGCTCGTTTCCGTCGGCGAACGACTCCGCATGCGGCAGGTGCCCCAGGTGCGTCTTGAACAGCGCGCGGAACCGCTCGGCGAGCGGGCCGACGCCATCGGATGCGTGATCTGCTTCCATGGGTGCTTGCGGGCTAACGACTCTGGTGTTCAGCGGCAGGCGCTCACGGAGCCGAGCGGCCGCGCCCACCTCCAACCCACATGGAGGCGCGGCCGCGACTCTGCAAACCAGCACTCCGCCGCGTCTGCCCGCTGCAACACCTTGTTAGACGGCTACCTGCGCAGGGAATCAAGAAAGAGGTCAAGGGAACCATACCGTCGGGTCGCGCTCTTGAGCCTCGCATCATCGACACGAAGAATGCCTGGCACCCAATAGTCAGCACTGAAACCAAGCGCGCTCACCAGTGCCGCTTTGGGGATTGACACACGCCGGACATTGCGCAGGAAGTAAATCAAGCTCCACGGCTTTCCTGGTACGACACTCCACAGAACTTCACCGAGCCGTTGTGAGTCGATCTTGCCGATTACTTCGGCGCGATACGAGAACGTGCCCGAGCCCTTCTCGGTAAAGAGCACCACGTCACCTGTGCGCATTGACGAGAACACACCGCGACGGCTTTCGGTCATAGCCCAGCAGCGAATCTCGTCCCGTCCGTCGAGGATCTCGGCGATCCGCTGCGCCTCACCATCCGAAAGTGCAGATCGGATCTTACGGAATGATGCGGCATTGACGATGGTGGCGTTCAGGTTCGCCCCGCTCGCAGGCGTAAAGAACAGCTGCGGTAGTGTGGACACCGTACCCGCGGGTCGCACTGAAGCAGGTATGAGAGGAGATTGCTCGTCCACTGCCGGGCGGGGCGCCTGGGATTCGTAGGTGTCGAGAATGCGTTCGATCACAGACGCTGGGGTGTCAACGAGCGGCCGACCGTACGCTTGTAGCCGGCGGAATAGTTCGTCCGAGATCCGGATGACCGGGGCCATATCTGCCTCTCCCTGGGTTGGAGAGACAAAGTTACATACACTTAGCCGTCTGTCAAGATGGCTCGGGGTAGCCGTCTAACGGCCAAGGTTGAGCTGCGGCCGGATGAAATCAAGCGAGCGAAGCGAGCCACCCCCACCGGCCGACTGCTCCAACCGCTGTTAGTCTGTGAACCCCACGCCTACGCCTCCCGCGTGGCGCGCCCCACCTGGTCCTCGAACGCCGCGAGTTGCTCGGGTGCGAGCAGCCGCGCGGCGAGCCAGTGGCTCAGCGAGTCCGGCGTCGGCTGAGCGACGGGCATCTCGCCCCGCAGCACGCGCTCGGCGACGTCCCGGACCAGGGCGGCTTTGGCAATGTGCCACACGGCAATCGCGGTGGTGCGGAGCGCCGCGTCGTCGTGCGGCGGCGCGTCGCCGGCGAGCAGGGTGCGGAGAAAGCCGGCCACGTGGACCTCGGACGCATCGGCGGCGACCATACCGACGATGGTCTGGGACTGCGCGCGCAACCATTCCGGCGTGCCGTGCGGCGCGCGGTCGAGCAGCCGGCCGAGCACGCGCTCGAGCGGGG
This sequence comes from Gemmatimonadaceae bacterium, assembly GCA_020852815.1. Classification (NCBI taxonomy): domain Bacteria; kingdom Pseudomonadati; phylum Gemmatimonadota; class Gemmatimonadia; order Gemmatimonadales; family Gemmatimonadaceae; species Gemmatimonadaceae bacterium. The sequence continues at coordinate 186,824 of JADZAN010000018.1, forward strand.
CGTGTGGCGCCTCGCCGCGATCGACCCAGTTGCTGGCCTTGCGGCTGATAAGCGTCGGCGACATGGGCGACGGTCTCGACACGGAGTGGTCAGACTAACTGTACTTCACCAGTCCCCCCAACCCCCACCCCCTCCCCCCGCCACGTCCTCCCCCCAACACCTAGTTCAGGATAACGCTCGCCGCCCCCCGCAGCCATACCGCCGCAACGCCCCCCAAACCCCGCGCCCGGCGTCCCGCTCGACGAAAACGTTCTCCGTTCGAACTGCGCGGGATAATGTCGAAATGATTACACCGCGCTGGCGGCGAAGGCCGCGAGGAACTCCGCCGGGAAGCGACACTCGCGTGAACGGAGCCGACGCGCCGAACTCGGCGGACGCTACGGGCGCCAGCACGGCAGGGGAGGGCACCGCGAGCTCCACCCTGATCGGCGGCGTCGGTCGCGCGCGCGCGTCCACCACATCCACCCCGCCCGCCCTACCCACCCCCCCCACCACTCCCAACGCGTCCAGCGGGCTCCGAACGCCGGTCCCGCTCTCCAAAACGTGCAAGTACAACATCGTCGTCGACACGTCGCGGTGCCCCAACAGCGACTGGACGGTGCGGATGTCGTAGCCGGCGCGCAGCAACTGCGTCGCGAACGAATGCCTGAAGGTGTGCGCGGTGACGCGCTTGGGGATCTCGGCCAGGTTCGCGGCGTTGGTGATCGCGCGTTGCACGGTGGTCTCGTACAAGTGATAGCGCATCATCTGTCCGGACTCCCTGTCGCGGTACTGGCGCGCGGCGGGAAAGACCCACGCCCACCGCCAGTCCCGGCGCGCGGTCGGAACCTTCATCCCGAAGCTGTAGGGGAGGGCATTGAAGCCGCCGCCGCGAGCGACGTCGGTCTCCTGAACTTTCCTCGACCGGAACAGGCGGTGGCTCATCAGCGCGATGGCCTGCTCGGGAAAGACGGTGCGACGGTCCTTTCCCCCCTTGCCGTCGTGGATCATCAACATGCGACGCCGCAGGTCGACGTCCTTGATGCGCAGTTGCAACGCTTCGTTGAGCCGCAACCCGGAACCGTACAGGAGCATCACGATCAGCTGCAAATCCCCGTCGAGTTGCGCGAGGATGCGCGCCACCTCGTCGGGTGCAAGGACGTTGGGGATGCGCTGGCGACGCTTGGCGCGGATGACGGAGACCTCAGACTCGATCTCGACGCCGAGGACGTGCCGGTAGAGGAAGAGGAGCGCGGCGATCGCCTGGTTCTGCGTCGAAGGGGCGACGTCACGCTCGGTCGCCAGGTGTTCGATGAACCGCTCGATGTCCGGCTTCCCCAACTCGCGCGGATGCCGCATCCCGCAGTACCGCACGAAGCGCCGCACCCATCCGACATACGCCTTCTGCGTGCGCTTGCTGTAGTTGCGCACGCGCACCGCGGAGCGGAGATCGTCGAGGAGGCGGGACATGCGAGTCGGGGGGGAACGGGTGTGGTGTCGTGCCCCCTCCAATGTCTCGAGCACACTCCGCTCCGCCGCATCATTCCATTGCGGATGGTGCAAACTACCTCCCGCCCGCACTCGATCACCGCGTCCCGTACTTCGTCTCCACCGCGATCCCGATCTCCTTCAGGAACGGCGTCGGCAGGATCCCACCCGCACACACGATCACCGCCTGGTTAGGCAAGCTCACCACCTCCCCCTCGTACTCGATCTCGACGTGCGGCGCGTACACGGCCTTCACTTTCGAGTTGAACATCACGTGGAGCTTCCCCGCCGCCTGCAACTCGTCGACCTTGCGCCGGTTCTTCTCCTTGGCCCGCGTGAACGCCTTGTCGCGGTACGACAAGGTCACGCGCGTCCCCGGCACCTCGGCGATGGAATGCGCCGCCTCGAGCGCGCTGTCGCCGCCCCCCACGACGAGGACGTGCTTTCCCTTGTACGCCTCGGGATCGATCAGGCGGTAGACGACCTTGGGATGATCCTCTCCCTTCACGCCGAGCTTGCGCGGCGTCCCGGTGCGCCCAAGGCAGAGGAGGATTGCGCGCGAGCGATACTCGCCCACGGTGGTCTTCACCACGAAGCCGTCACCCTCGGGCGTCACCATCTCCAGCCGCTCGTTGTAGTGGATGGGGACCTTGGTGTCGCGCTCCACCTTCTGCCAGAACTCGAGGAGCTTCTCCTTGCTCGTCTCGGCGATCTTCACCTTGCCGACGAGCGGGAGTTCGACCGGGCGCGTCATGACGATCTTGCCGCGCGGGAACTGGAAGACCGTCCCGCCTAACGTCCCCTGCTCGATGGTGCGGAAGCGGAGCTTGGCCTCCATCGCGGTGAGCGATGCGGCAAAGCCGGCGGGGCCGGCTCCCACGATGAGGACGTCGAGCCGGTCGCCGCGCCCCAGCCCCGACAGCTTGCGGACCGAGCCGATCGCCGCCTTCCCCTGGTCGATGGCATTGGCGATGAGCCCCATCCCCCCCAGCTCGCCGGCGATGAACATCCCGGGGACGTTGGTCTCGAACGTCGGGCTCACGTTGGGAATGTCGACGCCGCGCTTCTCGGTCCCGAAGACGAGGTCGATCGCATTCATCGGGCAGGCGACCTTGCACGCTCCGTGCCCGATGCAGCTGGCGGCGTCGACCAGGACGGCCTTCCCGTTCACCAGCCCAAGCGGGGAGTGCAGCGGCTGCTCGGGACACGCCTCCACGCACGCCCCGCACCCGATGCACAGGTTCTCGTCGATGACCGGGTGCAGCGTGGGCGGCTCGTTGACCCCGGCCTGCGTGTTCTCCTTCAGCACCTGCGTCATCTCGCGCTCGTGCGCCTGCCGCGACCGGAACTGCTGGGCGACGGCGACGACGGTGATGAGTCCGAGAACGACGATGATGATGAGGGTGGTCATGACGGCAAGCGCGGAAGAAGCGGCGCGCGCAGGCGCGCAATTGTGATCTGCGTGTGAACCCACGATGAAGCGGGGCACGCGCCGAGTGGCAAACTCGGCTCCACCAGATAGCGCGAGTTCGACGCGCGCGCGTTGTGCTACGTCACGCGCGGCGGCGCACCCCCCTTACTTCCTCGCCGAGATCTTGTACGCCCCACTCCGGTACAACCGGTCGGCCGTGTGGAAGTACGCAATCGCATCCTCGACGAGCGCACGATCCGCCGAGTCGGGCGTGCTAACTTCGCGCAACCGCTTGGCCGCCTTGTCGTACGCGTACACCGTGGTCGCTCCCTTGAGTCCCAGCACCGCGACCTTCCCGCCACGCATCAGCGCGATGTTGGAGTTGTGCGTCATCAGGGCGCGCCCGCGCTCGGGCGCAATGCTGAACACATCCTGCCCGAACCACTTGGAGTCGTACGTCAGCCCCAGCCGGGCCATGATCGTCGCCGGGAGGTCCATGGTGGAGGCGAGCGTGGCGATGCGCTGCCCCGCGGGGATGAACCCCGGGGCATAGAAGAGGATCGGGACTTCGTAGCTGGGGAGCGGAATCTCCGATGCGCCATACACGCGCGCCCCGTGGTCGCCCATGAGGACAAACAGCGTGCTGTCGAACCAGGGGTGCGACTTCGCCATCCGCATGAAGCGCCCCAGCGCCCAGTCGGCGTACATCACGGCGTGCGTGCGCTTGCGAGCGTTGGGGTCGGCGGCGATGCGCCCTGCCGGATACGAGTACGGCTTGTGGTTGGAGACCGACAGCACCAGCGAGTAGAAGGGCTTCCCCGCCGTGTGCAACGAGTCGTAGGTCGAGAGCGCCTTGTCGAAGATGTATTCGTCGGCCACCCCCCACGCGGTGGTGAAGGCGTCCGCGGGGTAGTCCTTCTGCTCGACGATGAGCTCCATCCCGTTGTTGCGCATGTATCCCCCCATGCCGTCGAACAGCGCGCGCCCGCCGTAGATGAACGACGTGGTATAGCCGTGTTCGCGCAGCACGCTGGGAAGGGTGAAGAGGTCGTGCGACGCGGGGCGCCTGACGACAGACACACCAGGGAGCGGCGGGAGCGATGATGTCGTCGCCTCCAGGGCGCGGATGGTCCGGTTTCCCGTGCTGTACGCGTTCGACAACACGGTCCCCTCGGCGATGAGCGAGTCGAAGCGCGGGGTGAGCACCGTGTCGCCGCGCGGGTGCAACGACGCGAGGAAGATCGCCCCCAGCGACTCCTCGAGGACGACGACGACGTTGCGCTTCGCCTCGGGGCCGGGCCCCAGGACGCGCCGTTCGGTGGGGCGCGCCGCGTTCCACGCGGTGCGCGACGCCGGGTCGGTGAGCGTGTCGTCCACCACAAGCGCCTTGATGCGCGCCGCTTCCTCGGCGGCCGGGCGCGTGGCGTACAACCCTTCGTACGGCGCGTCCTGCCCGATGAACGCCATCCAGAACGTGTAGTAGCCGTTGAGCGCGATCTCGTTGAGCGCCCGGTCGTCGCTGACCTTGCCCATCTCCGGCGTCACGCCGAAGCTCAGCGCGCCTAGCGCCACGGCGAAGGTGCCCAGCACGGCGACGCGCGTGCGCGCCGAGGTCGCCGTCGCCATGGCCGTCGTGATGCGGCGCCTCGCCAGCCACACCGCCAGGAAGCCGACCGCGGCGACACCGAGCAGGATGGCGGGGAGTGGATAGCTCTCCCACAGGTTCGTCACGACCTCGGTAGGGAAGATGAGGTAGTCGACGGCGACGAAGTTGAAGCGTCCGTTGAACTCGTCGAAGAACAGGAGCTCGGCGGCAATGACAAACGCCGAGAGGGCGAAGAGGAAGAAGAGCCAGAAGCGCACCCACCCGCGCGTGAAGCGCCAGGTGAACCACCGGTCGGGGAGGAGGGCGATGGCGAGGACGAGCGGGGAGACGATCCAGAGCGAAGCCAGGACGTCGAAGACCTCGCCCACCAGCAGCGCCTTCCCGATCTGGGCGTACGTGGCGTCGAGGGCGCGCCAGTCGTAGGCCAGGAGCGCCAGACGCGTGACAAACGCCACCGCGGTGAGGATGCCGACGGTGAAGCTGGCCAGGTCGAAGCGCGCGAGGCGCGTGCGGACGCCCCACTGGGCGTCGGCCAGGGGGAGGGCGGGCGACACGGTGCTCGCCAAGAGTGATCTCCGGTCACGGTTCGGTCCCAAAGGTAACCGGCGACCTCGCGCGAGCGGGATTCGTCGAGCCCTACCGGGCGGGAAGGGCGCGCGTCAGCGGCAGGCGACCGGCGAGGCGCGCGCGAGCGCGTGGCGGGGGAGCGACATGCCCGCTGGAGCATTTCCGACGACCGCGCTCCCGATGAGATGAAGACGATGATTTGGGCGTGCGCCTGACTGCATAGAGACCTGGTTCATGAACGTCGCGTGAACCCTGCATGAACAGGTGTGACGTGGATCGGTGCGTGCACGTCACTGTCGGAGGCTCATCAGTGAATCTTCGTCAGGTGCAACATGAGTTTGCGATCCAGCGCACAGCATGCGATGCACGGCACGACGATGATTCCGCGCCGCCGGATTGACGCGCCCGTCCGCCGTAGCAGGGCGCATCGCCATCCCGCCCGGCTTCCTGCATTCCGGCATCCCGGCTCCACCCCCTCTCGCACATGAACCAAGGGAACCTGGCGCGCGTCGCTCCCCTCCCAGCGCCGCGCCAACCTTCACAGCCGCCGTCACGGGAAGGCCCCTCGGGGCTGCGCTCCAGTGTGGCGAGCGTGGCTGGCGCGCCGCGCCCCATCGGTGCCGCCCAACCGTCGCGCGCCGTTCGTGCCTCGCACGTTGTCACGGTCGTTGTCCTCGTCGTGCTCGGTCTCGCCAACCTCGCGGGTGCCCCGTACTACCTGGCCTCCACCGCCGAGCGCGTCCGCGACCCGATGCACAAGCTCTTGCGTCCCTCGGGGCTGGTGGGGCAGAGCGCGGGGATCGCGGCGTTCCTGATCTTTGCCTTTCTCTGGCTGTATCCGCTGCGCAAGAAGTACCGCGCACTGGCCTTCACGGGGGCGATTGGGAAGTGGCTCGACGTGCACGTGACGAGCGCGCTCGGGCTCCCGCTGATTCTCACCATCCACGCGGCGTGGCGCTCGCAGGGCGTGATCGGGATCGGCTTCGCCTCGATGCTGGTGGTCTGCGCCTCGGGGATCGTCGGGCGCTACCTGTACGTGCGCATCCCGCGCGCCAAGTCAGGGGCTGAACTCTCGCGCGAGCAGGCGTCGGCCGAGCGCAATCGCCTGGTCGACGAGATCGCCGACATGACGGGGCTTCATCCGCTCAGGGTGGAGGAGACACTCGCCTTGGCGTCGCCCACCGACGAGACGGCTGGCGTTCTGACGGTGCTGCGCGACCTGGTGACGAACGACGTCAATCGCTGGCGCCGAACGCGCGAGCTGCGCCGTCGCTTCACGGCCCTGGACGTCGGGCGCGTGATCCCGCCAGCTGCACTGTCGCGCGCCGTACGGCTCGCCGATCGAGAGATTGCGCTCACGCAGCAATTGCGAATGCTCGATGCCACGCAGCGCGTGTTCCGGTACTGGCACATCGCGCACCGTCCGTTTGCCCTCACGGCGCTGGTGGCCGTGGTAGTCCATGTGGCGGTGGTGATCGCGGTGGGCGCTACGTGGTTCTACTGATACGGGCGGGATGAAAGATGGTCGTCCACACGTACGTCGCCGCTGGCTGGGCGCGTGGCTCACGGCGCTACCGCTGACCGGAGGGCTCATGGCGTTGTCACCGTGCAGGTTGGCGGCGCAGATCTCGCCGGGGGCATTGGCTCGTCCGCATGCCTCGCTCGAGGGAACGGCCAATTGTGTGAAGTGCCACGGGCTCAAGGGGAACGACTCGCCCATGACGCAGGTCTGTCTGCAGTGCCACAAGGAGATCGGGTGGTTGATGCAGCAGCAACGCGGGCTGCACGCCCGCGAGGTACGTGTATCGAAGAAGGAATGCGCCTCGTGCCATCCGGACCACGCGGGGCTCGACTTCAAGATGGTCGAGTGGCCCGAGGGATCGCCGAACAAGTTCGACCATCGCAAGTCGGGCTGGCCGCTGGACGGCAAGCACATCGAGACCAAGTGCGACGCCTGTCACGCCACGAAGTACCGGAGCGGTCCCGCCGCCACCCTCTCGGTGCGAAAGGTGGGCGCCGGCTGGGTGGGGCTGGAGCGCAACTGCCTCTCCTGCCACAAGGAAGACGACGCCCACGACGGCAAGCTCGACGAGAAGTGCGAGACTTGCCACGAAACCAAGGCGTGGGACAAGGCGCCGAAGTTCGATCACGACAAGGCCGACTATCGCCTGGACGGAAAGCACACCGACGTCGAATGCGACAAGTGCCACCTCACCGCGCGCCTCAAGCTCAAGGTCAACGCCGACGGCGATCGCGTCCCGCTCTTCAAGCCGGTCCCCTATAAGGAATGCTCCGCCTGCCACGAGGACCCGCACAAGGGGCGCCTCTCCACCAAGTGCAGCGAGTGCCACTCCACCAAGGGCTTCGACGCGATCGACAAGCGCGACTTCAACCACGCCCTCACGCGCTACCCGCTCAAGGGTGATCACGTGACCGTGCCGTGCGCCGAGTGCCACGGCAAGGACATGTCGCGCAAGAGCCCGTCCTTTGCCACGTGTGCCTCGTGCCACGCCGACGCCCACAACGGCGAGGCGACGTTAGGCGGGAAGAGCGCCGACTGCGCCGCCTGCCACAAGGTCGACGGCTTTGCCCCCTCCACGTTCACGGTGGCGCAGCATCGCGACTCGCGGTATGCGCTCGAGGGAAAGCACCTGTCGGTGAAGTGCGCGCTCTGTCACGTCGCACGGTCGGCGACCGCTTCCTCTGCCGCCACGGCGCCGCCCGCGTTGGCCGCGCCACTCGGCGCTGGCGCAGTGCCAGCCTCGCTTGCCCGCAGCAGCAAGGTTGTTCGCATTCGCATGCCGGCCGGGAAGTGCGCCGACTGTCATCAGGATGTGCATGGCGGGGCGAAGTTCACCTCCGTCGCGACCTCCACGTGTGAGAGCTGTCACGCGGTGAGCGGCTTCGCGCCGAGCACCTACGCACGGGAAGCGCACGCCAGGCTTCGCCTCCCGCTGGACGGGAAGCACGCAACCATCACGTGCGCGGCCTGTCATGGCGCAACACGCTCGGGGCTCCCCCCCTGGCCTGCCGCGGTGCTCGCCGCGCGAGGGAAGGGGAAGATGGTGCTCGCCGGGGTCGACCCAGCGTGCACCTCGTGCCACGTCGATCCGCACGCGGGGCGCTACAGCCACGCCGGCGGCGCTGCCGGAGACGGCACGTGCCGAAGCTGCCATGGCGCCGACTCCTTCCGTCCGTCGCGCGTGGACGTGCAGCTGCACGCGACGTACGCGCTCGCGCTCGAGGGGGCGCATCGCGCCGTTCCCTGCGTGGCGTGTCACGAGGAGATGAAGGCCGGCTCGACGTCCGGTTCGACGCTGGTGGGGAACGCGAAGGCGGTTGCCTCGCTCCCCTTCACTGCAGCGTCGCGCCGCTCCTGCGTCACCTGCCACGAGACACCGCACGGCACGCAGTTCGCCAGCCGCAAGGGTGGCGACGACTGCGCCACCTGCCACGGCGTCGACGGCTTTGCCCCGGCGTCGCGCTTCGATCACGAGCAGTCGGCCTTCTCCCTCAAGGGAGCGCATGCGACCGTGGCGTGCGATGGGTGTCACAAGCGCGAGCCCGTGACGGGTGGCGCGCCGGGGGCCACCCGGGTCGTGTACCGTCCACTCTCGCCCAAGTGCGAGAGCTGCCATTCGTCCAAGTCCGGCAAGCCGACCACCTCGCGATTCTCCGCGCACTCCTCGCGCGGCGAGTCCCGACCGGTCCAGATCTCCTGACCCGCTGATGCGCCGACATCCCCTGCTGTTCGGCCTGATGGTGGTCCTGCTCTCGGCGGTTTGGCCAAACGTCGTGCACGCGCAACGCACCGACAACCCGCACGGTCTCTCCGTGGAGGGGAGTTGCTCGGCGTGTCACCGCGCCGACGGGTGGAAGCCCGCGGCGATCGGCAAGGACTTCAAGCACGCGCCCAGGACCTTTCCGCTGGATGGGGCGCACACGAAGGCGACGTGCACCTCGTGCCACACCTCGCTCGACTTCTCGCAGGCGCCGGCCACCTGCGCCTCGTGCCACCAGGACGTGCACAAGGGAGAGTTCGGGACGCAGTGCGCGCGCTGCCACACCGCGCGCACCTTCACCGATCGCGCGCAGATGGCGCAGCTGCACCAGACGGGGCGCTTCCCGCTGCGCGGCGGGCACGCGACGGTGGCCTGCGAGTCGTGCCACACGCCGGCCCGCAACGGTCAGCTGCAATTCGTCAATCGTCCGGCCACCTGCATCGGGTGCCACGCCTCGACCATGAAGGCGGTGAAGTCGCCCGACCACGTGGCGGCGTCGTTCTCGCAGAACTGCACCACCTGCCACACCATCACCTCGTGGGACAACGCGACGTACGACCACTCCAAGTCGCGCTTCCCGCTCACGCAGGGACACGCCAACCGGCAGTGCGCCGAGTGCCACGCGGACAAGGTGTACCACGGCAAGTCGATGGAGTGCTCGTCCTGCCACATCAAGGACGCGCAGAAGGCGGCGAACCCGCCGCACGGCAGCGGCTTCCCCACCACCTGCGCGCAGTGCCACACCACCGCGCAGTGGAAGGGCGCGACGTTCGATCACGACAAGACGCAGTTCCCGCTGCTGGGGGCGCACAAGGCGACGACGTGCACGCAGTGCCACGCCGACAACGTCTTCAAGGGGAAGGCGACGACGTGCCAGAACTGCCACCAGAAGGACTTCAACAACACCGTCGCGCCCAAGCACGCCGCCGCCGGCTTCAGCACCACCTGTCTCACCTGCCATACCATGAACGGGTGGAAGGGGGGGACGTTCGATCACAGCACCACGCGCTTCCCGCTCACCGGGAAGCATATCGGGCCCACGTGCCAGTCGTGCCACGCCGACTTCGTCTACAAGGGGAAGCCGCAGGCGTGCGTGAGCTGTCACCGCCCGGCGTACGACCAGGCCGTGGCGCCGCCGCACGCGGCGGCCGCCTTCCCCACGCTCTGCGAGTCGTGCCACAAGTCGACGTCGACCTGGTTAGGCGCGCCGTTCGATCACAGCACGACGATGTTCCCGCTGACCGGGAAGCACACGGCGGCAACGTGCCTGCAGTGCCACGCCGACAAGGTCTACGTGGGGAAGTCGACCGCGTGCATCTCGTGCCACAAGTCCAGCTACGACGGGACCGTCAACCCGCCGCACCTCAAGACCGGCTTCTCGCAGACCTGCACCAACTGCCACAACACGCAGCAGTGGCAGGGGGCGGTCTTCGATCACTCCAAGACGCTCTTCCCGCTCACCAACGGGCACGCCAACCGCGTCTGCAATGATTGCCACGCCGACGGCGTCTTTGCCGGTCGCTCGACGTCGTGCGTCTCCTGCCACCGCGACGACTACGACGCGACCAGGACTCCGCCACACGCCTCGGCCGGCTTCCCCACGCTGTGCGAGACCTGCCACTCGACGGTGAAGTGGCTGGGGAGCCCGTTCAACCATGCCACCACGCGCTTCCCGCTCACCGGGAAGCACCTGCTGGCGCAGTGCACACAGTGTCACGCCGACGGCGTCTACAAGGGGAAGCCGACGGCGTGCCTCTCCTGCCACGGCCCCGACTACCAGAAGTCGGCCAACCCGCCGCACCAGACGTTAGGCTTCCCGGGGACGTGCGAGACGTGCCACACCACGTCGTCGTGGAACGGGGCGACCTTCGACCACAACGCCACGATGTTCCCGCTCACCGGGGCGCACGTGGCCACCAGCTGCAACCAGTGCCACGCGAACGGCGTCTTCAAGGGGACGCCGACCGCCTGCGCGTCGTGCCACCAGGGCGACTACTCCAAGACCAGCGCCCCGCCGCACGCCACCGCCGGCTTCGGCACGCTGTGCGCCTCGTGCCACACCACGGCCACCTGGCTGGGCGGCCGGTATGATCACAGCACCACGGCGTTCCCGCTCAAGGGGGCGCACACCAGCGCCACCTGCATGCAGTGCCATTCCGATGGCGTCTACAACGGGAAGCCGGTGACCTGCGTGTCGTGCCACCAGGGGGACTACAACAACGCAGCAACGCCACCGCACAAGAGTGCCGGCTACCCCACCACGTGCGAAAGCTGTCACGGCGAGGTGACGTGGAAGGGGGCCAAGTTCGACCACAGCAAGAACGCCTTCCCGCTCACCGGGGCGCACGTCACGGCCACCTGTGCGCAGTGCCACTCGGACGGCGTCTACAAGGGGAAGCCGACCGCCTGCGCCAGCTGCCACCAGGGCGTCTTCAACAGCTCCACCAACCCGCATCACGTACAGGCCGGCTTCTCGGCGCTCTGCGCGACGTGCCATACGACGGTGCAGTGGCAGGGGATTCCGTACGACCACACCAAGCTCACGTCGTTCCCGCTCACCGGGAATCACGCCACCGCGAAGTGCAGTGACTGCCACGCCGACAAGGTCTACAACGGCAAGTCGACGACGTGCGTGTCGTGCCACCAGGGCGACTACAACAACACCACCGCCCCCAAGCACTCCACCTCGGGCTTCCCGACCACGTGCCAGACGTGCCACAACAGCACGACCACATGGCTCACCGGGACGTTCAATCACAACAACACGGCGTTCCCGCTCACGGGGGCGCACATCACCGCTACCTGTACGCAGTGCCACTCGGACGGCGTGTACAAGGGGAAGCCGACGGCGTGCGCGTCGTGCCA
>JADZAN010000020.1 GCA_020852815.1 Gemmatimonadaceae bacterium
AGGCGCCGTCACTCTCCGCGCGCGCCTTCGCCCCCACTTCCGCGCCCCCTCCTCACCGCTCTTTCGCCCCCTCTCCCGCGCCCCCTCCTCAGCGCGTCTTCGCCCCCTCTCCCGCGCCCCCTCCTCAGCGCGTCTTCGCCCCCTCTCCCGCGCCCCCTCCCCCCCGCGCCCCCTCCTCACCGCGCCCCCTCCTCACCCCGCCCCCCCCGGCCCTTACGCCCCGCGCGCCAGTGCTTTCGCGACTTCGCCGCCTCGCGGCTTCGCGTGAGTCCGGTCTTTCCCGCGTGCTCACCACCGCCCGCGAACGGCGCGAGGACAAATGGATCCCAGCTTTCGCTGGGAAGGTGGGCGTGAGGGTCGCGCTCGCGCACCGTGTCTTCTTCCTGGCGACCGATCGCGTGCGCCCTGCTCCTGCCCGGCACGATCCTGTGCACGTCAGCCTAACGAAGATGCCCCGTCCCGACTCTGCGCCGAACTCGGCGCCACAACTGCCCTCAGCTGCACCTCCAGCCGCACCTCCAGCCGCACCTCCAGCTGCACCGCCAGCTGCACCCTCCCGCCACGTCGCGTCCGTCACGGCCGCCACTGACGCCTGCGGCGGGTGCGAGCTTCGCTCCAGTCGGCGGGGCTTCCTTGGCGGTCTCGCGGCCGCGCTGGCGCTGTTCGCGGTGGAAGGGATCCTTCCGCGCGACGTGCAGGCACTCCCGGCGCACGAGATCGCGGGGGAACGCACCGCTCCGCAGGAGACGGCATACGCGATTCCCGCCGCCGACGGCGTCGCCATCGACAAGAAGGAAGGCGTCATCATCGCCCGCTACGCCGGGAACGTGTACGCCTTCGCGCTCACCTGTCCGCACCAGAACACGGCGCTGCGCTGGAACGACGGGAGCCATGAGTTCCAGTGCCCGCGGCACAAGTCCAAGTACCGCCCCGACGGCGTCTTCATCTCCGGACGCGCCACGCGCGCGATGGACCGCTTTGCCGTGCGCAAGGACGGCGAGCGCGTGGTGGTGAACCTCGACAAGCTCTACGAGCAGGATGCCGACGCCGAGGGATGGGGGAGCGCCAAGGTTGGCGTCTGACCCGTACGCGGCGTTGCGCCTGGCGGACCTCCCGCCAGCCTACTTGACGACCGGGAGCGGATACGCCTTCTGCAGCGCCGTGATGTAGTCGCCGAACAGCGCCCGCGTCGACGAGAACTCGTCCTTCACCTTGGCGCGGAACGCGGCGTCGGTCGCGAAGTCGGTGAGCAGCGCGGCCATCGCCATCGCGTCGATGCGGAAGCCGGTGTGCCCGATGTCGCTCAGCGCGTCGGTCTCCATCTCGTAGGTGTGGAAGCCACCGGTCGACGTGAAGGCGGAGAAGCCCACGCCCGGGATGTCGCGCGACACCGACCCGGTCTCTTCGTATCCCTGCGGCTTCTGCGGCTCGTTCACCACGCGCGTCGCCCCGTACTTCTTGAGGTAGGCAAAGGCGACTTCATTCAACGCCGCCGTCGAGATCCCGTCGCGCATCGAACCGTAGTTGTCGATCTCGACCTTGGTCCCCGTTGACATCGCGGCGCCACGCGCGGCGTTGTCGATCAGCTCGCGCATCTGCGCGAGGTAGACTTCGTCGGGATAGCGGATGTAGAAGTCGGCGACCGCGCGGTCGGGGACGACGTTAGGCGCCTTTCCTCCCTCGGGAATGATTCCCTGGATGCGCGCCTCGGGGCGCATGTTCTTGCGCAGTCCGTCGACGCCCTGGAAGAAGTGCAGTACCGCCGTGAGCGCATCGCGCCCTTCCCACGCCGTCATCTGGTGGGCGGGTGCCCCGCTGAAGGTGTAGCGCACGCCGTCGATGTTGAGGCAGCAGGTGCCGAAGCCCGGCGCCGGGCGCTGCGTGTTGACCGACGAATGCGAGCGCACGATGACATCGGCGCCGTTGAACACGCCGGCCTTGTGCATCACGGTCTTGGACGGGGGCGGCATCATCTCCTCGGCCGGTGTGCCGTACACCGTCACCGTTCCCGGCGTCTTGCTGCTGGTGAGGAACTCGGCCACCGCCAGCGCCGCCGCCAGCCCCACGGGCCCCTGCGCCGAGTGCTGGTCGCCGTGGTAATCGCGCAGCGTGCCCCGTAGCGCGTCGTACTCGACAATCACGCCAAGGTTGGGGCCCGGCGTCCCTTTCGTGTAGCGCGCGACAAAGGCGGTCTGCAGCCCGCCCACCCCCATCTCCACCGCGAAGCCGTGCGCGGTGAGCCAGTCGGCGAGGATCTTTACCGAGCGCGACTCCTTGAAGCCAACCTCGGGATGGCGCGTGATGTCGTCCGACATCGCTTGCAGCTCGAGCTCCCACAACGCCCTGGCGCGCGCCACCACCGCGTCGCGCCTCGCGTTCGGCGCATTGCTCAGTCGCGTGGCGAGCGCCGCGGCGTCGATGCGCTGTTGCAGCTCCCCCTGTCGCCGCACGACGTCGACAGCCGCCGCGCGCTGCGTCGGCGTCTCCTGCGCGGTGAGCGCGCGGGGCGGTGCGACCAGCGCCAGCAGCACGAGCGCCGCAAGGGCGGGGAGACAAGCGCGGTGTTGCAGCACAGACGGGACAGAGTCGGGGAGCATGGGGATGGAAGGCACGACGGGAGGTGAACCGAGGGTGGATGTGCGATGCGGAGCCGCTGCGCGCTCAACTGCGCCCTTCGTCGAGCGCGTCGATCTTGGCGATGCGCGGCGCGTGACGCCCGCCGCCGAACGGCGTGTCGAGAAAGGTGCGGACGATCTCCTGCGCCAGGCGCCCGCCCAGCAGCGTGCCGCCGAGCGTGAGCACGTTCGCGTTGTTGTGTTCGCGTGCGTTGGCGGCGGTGGTGACGTCGTGACACATGGCGGCGCGAACGCCGCGGACCTTGTTGGCGGCCATGCAGCTCCCGATCCCCGCACCGTCGACCATGATCCCGATGTCGGCAGCTCCGCTGGCCACGGCGCCTGCCACGGCGATGGCAAAGTCGGGGTAGTCGACGGCGTCGGCGCCAAACGTCCCCACGTCGTGCAGTCTCACTCCGCGTTGCTTGAGGTAGCCCACGAGCGCATCCTTCATCGACACGCCGCCGTGATCGGCGCCGACCACGACGCGCAGCGCGGCGCCGCCCGCCATCGCCCCGACGGCCGGCGCTGCGTTCGCGGCACCGACGGGAGTTGCGGCTGGCGGTGTGGCGCTCGCCGCGGGTGCCGGCGTTGCGGCTGGCGGAGCGGCAGCGGTGGCGGCAGCGAGCGCGATCCCGAACTTCGCGGCGGCGTCGCGGGCCGCCGGCGTGACGACGGCATTGCCAACGGCGAGCGTCTGCGCGCCCTCGCGCCTGGCGCGCACTACATCCCGTTCGGTGATCAGGCGTCGTCTCGACATGTGCTCGCGGACCGTGAAGGGCGGGGGCCGCGCGTGCCGCGCGGAGCTATCACCCGCGTCGCACGCTCGACGCGCGAAACTTGTCGACGCATCGCCCCCTCGCGCGAGAGGGCGCGATGCGTGACGTGGACGCGCGCCTGCGCGGAGTCCTCACCCGCTCGGGAGCCGCCAGCGCTCGGCAGCGTTCAATGCCCCCCGCCCTGTCCGCAGCTCAGCCGCCGCGCGCCCGGCGCGCTCCCCACGCCAGGAAGACCAGCACCCCAGACACCACGATGATCATCGGCCCGCTGGGGAGGTCGAGCGGGATGGAGGCGGCAAACCCCACCAGCGCGGCGAGGAGCGCCGAGCCCACCGAGACCACGAAGGTGGCGCGCATGCTCCCGCCCAGGAGCAGCCCCGTCACCGCCGGGAGGACCAGGAAGTTGAAGACGAGCATCACCCCGGCAAACTGCATGCTGAAGGCGATGACGACGCCGAGCGTGAGGTACAGCGCCAGGTCCCACAGCCTGACACGATACCCGAGCGTGCGCGCCGTCTCCCGATCGAACGAGACGAACAGGAACTCCTTGTAGAACACGACATGCGCCAGGAGGACGGGGATCGCCGTCGCCAGCAGCAACAGGGTGTCCTTGCGCGTGATCCCGAGGATGTTCCCCTGCAGCAGGATGTCATGCGCCTCGCCCATCTTGGCCTTGGCGATGAAAAGGATCCCCGCCGCGGCCGCCACGGCGTAGGCGACGCCGATGCTCGCGTCGGGGGGGACGTCGCCGCGCGGCGGTGTGGCAAAGAAGATCACGCCACCGATCGTGATGAGGAGCGACACCGTGAGCGGATGCCCGGTGAGCCCCGACAGGACGCCGAGCCCCGCCAGCCACAACGCGATCGCCAGCCCGGCCGATGACACCTGCGCCAGCGCCGCGCCCACGAAGACGATCCGCCGCAGCACCACGTACACTCCCACCACGGAGCAGGCGAGGGCAATCAGCAGCGTGCCATACAGCGCCTCGCGAAAGAGGAGGACGGCGTCAAGCATGGCGCGCCCCTCCCTCGAAGTCGACGGTGACCTGGTGGTGCGCGCGATCCCCCGTCGTGGTGCGCTTGGCCAGCACCACGCGGTGCCCGTCGAAGCTCTGGACTTCCACCGGGATGCCGTACACCTCGCGCAGCGTCCCCTCGGTGAGGATCTCGTCCACAGGCCCCACGCGAAACTTGCCGCGCACCACCAGCGCGATGCGCTCCACGTAGTTGGCCACCTCGTTGAGGGCGTGGCTCACCATCAGCACGGTGAGGCCGTCGCGCTCGTGCAGGTCGCGCACCAGCCCCAGGATCTGCGTGGTCGACACGAGGTCCATCCCCGTTGTCGGCTCGTCCAGCACCAGCACGTTAGGCTCACCCACCAGGGCGCGCGCGATGAGCGTGCGCTGCTTCTGTCCCCCGGAGAGCGAGGTGAGGCGGCGGTCGGCCAGGTCGGTGATCCCCACCTGTTCCAGCGCCTCATGGGCGCGCAACTCGTCCTGCCGTCCCGGGCGCCGCCCGAGCCCGATGCGGTCGTAGCGCCCCATGAGCACCACGTCGAGCACGCGCAACGGAAAGTGGGCGCTCACCTGGTCGCGTTGCGGCACATAGCCAAAGCGCAGCCCCTCGGCGCGCGTCACCGTCCCGCCGAGCGGCGCCAGCGTGCCCAGCAAGGCACGCAGGACGGTCGTCTTACCCGCGCCGTTGGGGCCCACGAGCCCCAGGAAGTCACCCTCGGGAAGGACGAAATCCAGCTGGTTGAGGATGGCCCGTCCGCCGTAGCCTAACGAAACGCCCTCGAAGGAGACGAGGGCGCTCATCGGACCGCGGCTGCGAGCTGTTGCACGTCGTTGCGCATGACGGAGACGTAGTCGTCGAGCCCCTTCGCCCCGCCCACCGACGGCGGGAGCACGAGGACCTTGGCCCCCACACGCCCGGCGACGAAGTCCGCCGTCTTCCGGTCGTAGTACGGCTCCATCACGATCACCTTCGCCCCCGTCTGTCGCATCGTCTGGATCAACCCCGCCAGGTGCGCTGGCGACGGCGGAACTCCCGGCTTGGGTTCCATGAAGCCGACGATGTTGACGCCGGTGTACTCGGCGAAGTAGCGCCAGCTCGTGTGCCAAGCGACGATCGGCTTCCCCTTGAGCGTCGCGAGGTCGCCCGCCCACGCCTTTTCGGCGGCGGTGAGACGGTCGTCGAATGCCTTCTCGTTGGCCGCAAAGACCGCCGCATCCCTGGGGTCGAGATCGCTGAACTTCTGCCGGAAGAGCGCTGCGATCCGGCGCCCGTTTTCGGGGTCGAGCCAGTAGTGCGGATTTCCCAGCGGATGCACATCACCTTGCGAACGATCCACGTTCCCGCGCGCCTGGTCGAGCACCGGGATCACGCGCGAGACGTCGACGTAACCGCTCCCGCCCATGCGGATTTTCGCGTTGCGCGCCCCGTCGAGGAGAAGCGACATCCAGCCGACTTCGAGATCGAGCCCCACAAAGGCCCACACGTCGGCTTTCTGCAGTTGGAGGACGAACGACGGCTTGGCTTCGATGAAGTGCGGATCCTGGTAACCCTCGCCCACGTGCGCGGCCACGATGCGATCGCCGCCAACGGCGCGCGCGATGTCATAGAGATCCGTGGTGCTGGTGACCACGTGCAGCTGCGCGTGCAGTGGTGCCGCGGTGGCGAGCGTCCCCAGCGATGCCAGCGAGAGGGCGGCGGCGACCAGGCAATGGCGAGTGCGCGGCGGCATGCGATGGCGCGGCGAGTCTGGCGCGCGCGGAGTGCGGGAAGGGAAGGGCATCAGAAGGGGTGTGGCTTGTGCGGACCGAGGGCGAAGGTCGCCTGCAGGATGACACGCGTGAGGGAGGGAAACCCCGAGGGCGGGGCGACGCGTTCCACTCCGGCCACGAGCTTGGAGAACTCGCTTGGAAAGAACTCGAGGTACGTCGAGGCGGCGCGCGTCGTGCCGCCAGCATACTCCGGGTCCTGCAACGCATCGACGCGCGCTCCGAGGTAACCGCGCCGCGACGCCTGCCAGCGCGCAAAGAGATACGCACCGGTGTAGTCGCGCCGCGGACCATCATACACCGCCGCGCCTGATCCGGTTGCGGCCGGAAGCGCCGGGTTTCGCTCGTTGACCTGCCGCAGCAGCTCGCCCTGCAGGATGAACGAGCGATACAGCCCCCGCTGCAGCGGCCTCCATCGATACGTGAGGTCGGCCCCAACCACGGATTGCCGGGCGAGGGCGGCGTTGACCGTCGCGGCCCCGCTCACCGGCTGCTCGCGTCGCCCGGTCACCGCCGACAGCGAGAACTCCAGGTTCGACGCCTGCGACAGGTCCCAGTAATTGCGCAGGCGCGCCGAGTAGCCGAGCCCCGTCAGCCGCTTGTTGGCGCGCTCCGTGGCGCGCAGCCCATCCGGCGCCTCGCCAAAGCGGTCGCTCGCGGTCACGATCAGCTCCTGATAGAAGCCGAGCGGGGAAAAGATGCGGCTGGCGTAGATCCCCGTCCCCTTGAGCCCTTCATCTCCCAGGAAGCGTTGCAGCACCCACGGGTACTCGATGGAGTGCAGATCGTGCCGGTGCGTCGTGTTCTGCTTCCCCACCGGCAGCAGCAGTCGCCCCAGGCGCACCTCCAATCCCCATGGGAGCGCCGTCGCCGTGAGGTACGCCTGCTCGATCGAGATCCCCTCGCCGTCCGAGATCCCGAGAAAGACGTCGCCGCGAAAGAACGGGTCGACGGCTGCCTGGAGTGCGATCTCGACTTCCCGGATGCCGAATCGTGTGCTGTCGCCCTGTGTGCTCCCCTTGGGCGACAGGTCGCCAATCAGGTCGCCCACGGCGGAGATGTCGGGGAGGAGGCGCGGGTTGGACGGGCCGGGCTGTCCCTGCGCCGGCGCGGCCGTTCTCGCGGGCGCGTTCGCGGGAGTGGCGCGCCCTTCCAGCTCGCGCACGATGGCGAGCGAGTCGGCGACGCGAACGCTGTCGGCGCGGAGCGAGTCAGCCCGGGAGCGCCGCGCCGTGGAGTCGCGCTGCTGCGCGGCGAGCGGGGCGGCGAGGACCACCATGGTGACGACGGCGGGCACAATGGCGGGCACAATGGCGGTCACGATGGCGGGCACGATGGTCGCGACGAGCAGGGTGAGCCGTGCACCAACGATTCGCCGGCGCCGTCCGTAGGGTGCCATGCAGGTGAAAACCCTGTTGAGGACTGCTGGTTTGACCCTCCTCACGTGGTACGATCCTCGGTTGATGTCCGGCACGGTCGAGGCGGCGTGGCGACGACTCGACGTCACGCTGGCGCTCGACGCGAAGCTTAGGATCGGTACCTCAATACAACATGACGATTCTCGCAAAGTCCTCGGCGGGAATCGGGGAATTGTCCCTCTCGCCGTCAGCCGTTAGGCTACCCACCATGCGCATGCGCCCCCTCCTTCTTCGCGTGCTCGCCGCCGTCGTGGCGGTGGTGCATGTCGTTGCGCCGGGGGCGGCGTCCATCATCGATGCGCGGCCGGCGGCGATGGCGGCGTCCGAGAGATCGACCGTCCACTTCGAGGAGCCGGGCTCGCCGCATGCCATCGCGCACCAGGAACATTGCGTCCTGTGCAGCGTGGCGACCCAGGCCTGGGCGGAGCCGGTGTCGCCGCCTCAGCTGCTTGATGAAGGGGATGAGAACTGGCCGTCGCGCGCCGATTGGATCGGTCACGCGGCGGACGAGTCCACCGCCCAGCGCCGGTCGCGCGCCCCGCCCGCCTGAGTGAGCCGCAGCGCGCCAGTGTGAGAGCCCGGCCACATCCGGCCGCCTGACTCCCTGCGGACATCGCACATCCCACGTCGTCGTCGCCGACTCGCGCCCCGCGCGAACTCGGGCCTCACGCCATGCTGCGATTCCACCGATGCCACTCATGTCACCAGTTCGCCGCAGCGGGCCGCCGTTCGCCTGCGTGGCGGCCATGATCGCCCTGCTGGCGGCGTTGCTGTCGCCCTCTTCACTCGCGGCGCACGCGTTCGCCGGGGCGGTCGCGTTCCCGCGCGCGCACGGCGCCACTTACGCCGCGGCCACCATTGCCCCGCCCATTCTTGGCACCGTGAAGGACTCGGCGGGGCGTCCGCTGGCCAATGCGCAGGTCGTGGTCAGCGTCGTGAACCGCGTGCTGCAAACCGATGCCAACGGCGCCTTCGCCATTCGCGGGTTGGCCGCCGGGACGTATCACGTGGACGTCTCGCTCATTGGCTTCGCGCCGCAGCACGCCGTCGTCACCTTGCCCGAGAGTGGCCCGGACGTGATGCTCGCCATCGTGCTCCGGGCCTCGCCGTTGCGCCTGACGGGTGTCCTGGTGAGCGCCGCCCCCACCGGCACCGACGCCCTCGGCGTCACGCAGGCCGCGGTCGAGCTCTCGGGAAAGGGGTTGGCGCTCAACCTCGGCAGTTCGGTCGCGCAGACGCTCTCCAACGAGCCGGGGATCGCCATGCGCTTCAACGGCCCCATGGCCAACGTCCCCGTGATACGCGGCCTCACCGGCGACCGCATCCTCGTGCTGCAGGATGGCGAGCGCACCGGAGACCTGGCGTCCGCCTCGGCCGACCACGCGCTCTCTATCGATCCATTCAGCGCCGACCGCATCGAGGTCATCCGCGGCCCCGCCTCGCTCCTGTACGGCAACAACGCGTTAGGCGGCGTGGTCAACGTCATCGCCAACGAGATCCCGTCCGATGTGCCCGCGCGCCCGTCGTTCTTTCTCGGCGGGCAGGGCGAGTCGGTGACGCCGGGGGGCGTCGTGGGAGGGGGCGCCACGCTCCCGCTGGGTGCGAACTTCGCCCTCACCGCGCGCGGCAACTGGCGCTCCACCGACGACCTGCGCGTTGGCGGGCGGGGAACGCTGCAGAACACCGACGCGGCCAGCACGGGCGGTTCCGTCGGCATCGGCTACGTGGGAGAGCGCGCCCAGGTCGGCGTCGCCTTCCGCGCCTCGTCGTTCGAGTACGGCGTCCCGTTCCCTACCGACGGAGAGCCGATTCGCCTCGATGGGTCGCGCGCGCAGGGCTCGATGCGCGCCACCATCAACACCGGCGCTGGACTCATCCCCACCGTGCGCGTGGATGGCACCGTGCAACGCTACGGCCACGACGAACTCGAGCCGTCGGGTGCCGTGGGGACGAACTTCCTGCTCAACACGCAGACCTTCAACCTCTCCGCACGCACGCAAGGGCGGCGACTCACCGGCACGCTCGGCGTGCAGGGACTCTTTCGTGACTATCGTCCCGCCGGCGACGAGGCGTTCACGCCGGGGGCCACCAACCAGAATGTCGGGCTCCTGCTCTTCCAGGAACTCCCGTTGCAGCGCCCAACGCGCCCCGACGCGCGCGTCCCCACGCTGCAACTCGGCGCGCGCTACGACTGGTTCACGCTCGAGACAAAGGATGACGTGCAGGGGCGCTTTGGTCCGGCGCAACGCAAGGCGTACAACAGCACCTCCGCCTCGTTCGGCCTCAGCCTCCCGCTTGGGCACGCCGCCAACGTCAGCGTCAACGCCCAGCGTGCCTTCCGTGCGCCGACGGTGGAGGAGGTCTTTGCCGATGGCTATCACGCCGCCGTCGGCACGTATGACGTGGGAAACCGCGCACTCAGGGCCGAGCAGAGCACCGGGCTCGAGGGGATCATCCGCACGCAGTCGACCCGCGGCTTTGCGCAGTTGAGTGCCTACGTCAACCGCGTCGACGGCTACATTGCCCCCGTCGCTGTTGGGACGCGGGACGTGGAGGGCGACGACGGCCCCGTGGCCGTCCCGCTCGTGAACTTCCAGCAGCACGACGCGCGATTGTATGGCCTCGAGGCGCAAGGCGAGGGCGAGGTGGCGCGCCACTGGGTGCTGGGGGCGAGCGCCGACTGGGTTCGCGGCCGTTTCACCGACGACACGAACCTCCCCTACATCCCCGCCGGCCGCCTGTCCGCCACCGTGCGCTGGGACAACGGCCGGTTCTCGTTAGGTGGAAGCGTCCGGCAGGTCTTCCGGCAGTCGCACGTCTCCGGCGACGCCCTCGACCTTCCCACCGACTCCTACACGCTCGCCAACCTCTCGATCGGCTACACCGTCCTCGGCGGCACCACGCTCCAGAACGTCGTCCTCCGCGCCGACAACCTGTTCGACACCATCTACCGCGACGCCACGAGCCGCATCAAGAGCTTTGCGCCGAACCCGGGGCGGAACATGGCCATCGTGTACAAGATCGTGTTCTAGCCTTCGAGGGGGGCGGGGAGATCAAAGGCGAAAAGCTTTCAACACGGAGGGCACACGGAGGTACGGAGTCACACGGAGAAAAGCAACAAGCAGTTGCACTCAACCGTGGACCTCCGTGCCTCCGTGTGTCCTTGTATGTCTCCATTGAAGGTTGGTAAACCAGGTGTAGGCTCAAGGCGGCGGCAGCTCGTCCGTGGTGTGTCGGGGCCGGGCGGTGGGCCGAGCCCGTCACGGAGTGGGAGCGCCGTCGCCGC